>FR901962.1:34667-44993 GCA_000438255.1 Clostridium sp. CAG:389 | reverse complement strand
ACACAAAAACCTATTATCCAGCAACTATTAAAAATTAAATTTTAGATTAAACTCTTTGCCATTCAAATAATTTAATACGCCACTATCAGAAGAAAAATTAAATTTCAATTTATAACCACAAAGCATCTGACGATTTTTCTTAAACAATTTATTAATATCATTCTTACCATACTTACCATCACCAACAATAGGAAAACCAAGGTAAGCCAAATGAGCCCTAATTTGATGAGTTTTACCAGTCTCGATTTCAACATCTAAAAGACAAGTATTATCACTACGTTTTTCCAACACAGAAAAAGAAGTAACAATTTTAACATACCCTTTTTTAGGAATATCAGAAATATATACAATAGATTTTTTATTATCCTTAAACAAATATGCTTCACATCTTTTATGATTTACATTAGGAATACCATAAACCAAAGCTAGATAATGTTTTTCAATCTCATGATTTTTAAATTTATTTAACAAAATATTTAAAGAAACTTCATTTTTAGCAAATAAAACCAAACCAGTAGTATTTCTATCAAGTCTATGACAAGGCATAGGTTTAAAGTTAGAATTTTCGTACTTTTTATGAACCAGAGAAGTCAAAGAATTATCACCTGTAACCTCGATATTATCAGACTTATTTATAATTAAAATATTATCATCCTCATAAAAGATATTTAAATTAATTGAATGAATATTTTCTAACAATGAATCTGCTATGTATACTAAAATTTCATCTCCTTCAAAAACAGAAACATCTTTATTTACACGTTTACCATTAACTTTAATATCTTTTTTTCTTAATGTATTACATAAAAGACCATATGACAAACTTGGCATATTATCTAACAAAAACTTATTTAATTTTTTTCCATCATATTTTTTATTAACAACTAATTTTTTCATAGATATATTATACTTTATAAAAATAAAAAAAACAATAGACAGAAAAACAAATAAAATGTATAATATAGAAAGAAAAAAGAATAACAAAAAGTTGAAAAAAAGTAACTCTTTTCAAACTAAATTTTAGCATTAGGAAGGGATGAAATACAAGAATGAAAAAAAGAGTATTATTTATATCAAGTACAGGTGGACATTTAAACGAATTATTACAATTATCACCATTATTTGAAAAATATGATTATCATATAATAACAGAAAAAGACAAAGCAAATGAAAATTTGAAAAATCAATATGGAGAAAAAATCGATTTTTTACCATATGGAACAAGAGCAAAATTATTCACATATATATTCAAATATTTTTATCTATGTTTAAAAACAATATATTTTTACTTTAAATTAAGACCAAAAGTAATAGTAACAACAGGTACACATACAGCAGGACCAATGTGCTACTTAGGAAAAATATTTGGAAGTAAAATAATATATATAGAAACATTTGCAAACAAAAATAAAAAAACAGCAACAGGAAGACTAATATATCCAATTGCTGATTTGTTTATAGTACAATGGGAAGAGATGCTAAAATTATATCCCAAAGCAATATATGGAGGTTCAATTTATTAGAATGTCCTTTTGAGGACATATCCATTTGGAACATTGTGACCTTAATTTCAACTAATGATGACGTTGTTGATGAAAGGAGAAAACATGATATTAGTATTATTAGGAACGCAAAATAATAGTTTCCACAGACTATTAGAAGAAATAGAAAAAAACATAAAAGACAAGACAATAAATGAAGAAGTAATTGTTCAAGCTGGTTACACAAAATTTCAATCACACAAAATGAGAATAATAGACTTAATGTCAAAAGAACAATTATCACAATTTCAAGATGAAGCAAATTTAATAATAACACATGGAGGAGTAGGCTCAATTATATCATCAATAGAAAAAAACAAAAAAGTAATAGCCGTACCAAGAAAACATGAATATGGAGAACATGTAAATGACCATCAAATTCAAATTGTAAAAGATTTCAATGATAAAGGGTATATAATTGGAATTGAAAATGTAGAAGATTTAAAAGAGGCAATAAAAAAAGCCAAAACATTTGAACCTGTAAAATATCAACCAAACAATCAAAAAATGCTGAAAATAATAGAAGATTTTATAGGATAAAAATATTAAGGAGTAACATTATGAGTGAAGATAGAATAATAAATCCAGAAATTGAAGATTTAGGTGAAGAAAGATTAGAAAACACTCTAAGACCTCAAACATTGGATGAATATATTGGACAAGATAAAGTAAAAGAAAATATGAAAATATATATAGAGGCTGCAAAGAAAAGAGGAGAAGCATTAGACCATGTTTTATTATATGGACCTCCTGGACTTGGAAAAACAACACTTTCAAATATAATAGCAAATGAGATGGGCTCAAATATAAAAATAACATCAGGACCAGCAATAGAAAGACCTGGGGATTTAGCATCACTTTTAACAAATTTAGCTGAAAATGATGTACTTTTTATAGATGAAATTCACAGATTAAGCAAAAATGTAGAAGAAATATTATATCCAGCACTTGAAGATTATACAATAGATATAATGATTGGAAAAGGACCAAGCGCAAGGTCAATTAGGTTAGATTTACCTAAATTCACATTAATTGGAGCAACTACAAAAGCGGGGTCTTTAACAACTCCTTTAAGAGATAGATTTGGAATTGTAAATAGATTAGAATTATATTCTGTTGAAAATTTAAAAAGAATAGTAAAAAGATCTGCTAAAATATTAGATGTAGAAATTGATGATCAAGCAGCAGAAGAAATTGCAAGAAGGTCAAGAGGGACTCCAAGAATTGCAAATAGATTATTAAAAAGAGTTAGGGATTATGCAGCAGTTTTAGGAGATGGAGATATAAATCTAAAAATTGCAAAGCATGCTCTAAATAAATTAGAAATTGATGAATTAGGATTAGATGAAATTGATAGAAAACTACTTGATACAATGATAGTACAATATGCAGGAAGACCTGTTGGAATAGAGGCATTAGCAGTAACTGTTGGAGAAGAAGTTGATACGATTGAAGATGTATATGAACCATATTTAATACAAATTGGATTTATATCTAGAACTTTAAGAGGAAGGGTAGTATTACCACCAGCATATAAACATCTAGGATATAATTATAATGGAGACATAGGTCAACAAAGCTTTATATAACAGTATATTAGGAAGGATTACAATTATATGAAAAAAAAGAAATTCAACAATGAAAACATTTTAATAATTTCTGTTATATTTATAACAATATTTTCAATAATTATCATAAAGCCAATAAGTGACCTAGATGAAATATGGAATTATAATACAGCAAGAGCAATATCAGAAGGATTAATACCATACAAAGACATTAGTATGATAACAACTCCATTATTACCAATAATAACAGGTATGATTCTAAAAATATTAGGAAATGAAATTGTAATTTCAAGAATACTAGCATCAATATTATGGACAGGAATCTTATTTACAATATATAAAATATTTAAAAATTTAATGAAAGAAAAAAATATATCACTAATTTTTACAGAATTTATAGGAATTATATTTAAAGACATATATTGTATAGATTATAATGCAACAGTACTTTTAATAGCATTAATTATATTATATCAAGAATTAAAAAATATAGAGAATGTTACCAAGTATAACACAAAAAAAGACCTAATAATACGGTATACTAGCAGGAATGGCAATATGTACAAAACAAAGTATAGGAGCAACACTTGCAGTAATTGTAGTTGGATATAAACTACTATTTATAGAAAATAAACAAGAATTTAAACAATACATGAAAATAGCAATTACAAGAATAATAGGAATATTAATTCCCGTAATAATGATGTATATATATTTAATTATAAACAATGCATTATCAGAATTTGTAAATTATGCAATACTTGGAATAAGCACATTTTCAAATAAAATAGAATACACAGCACTATTTGCAAATGACAAAATACAAATACGAATATTATCAATATTTATGCCAATCTCAATAGTATTAATGGCAGTAATATTATTAATTACAAATATATTAAAAAAAGAAAACGAAAACACCTCAAAATTATTAACAATATTAATATATAGTTTATCAATAATAATTGTAATGTATCCAATATCAGATGAAATTCATTTTTTGATTGGAGGAACAATAGCAATTATTGGTGGAATTTACACGTTATTTTTATTAGCCAAAAACATGTGCAATAAAATAACAAAAATTGACCAAAAGAAAAAATTTAAAATATACAAAATGCTAACAGATATAATATGTGTAATAATGTTTGCAATCATCTTAGCAATAGGAATTATAAATATATATAATTATGCAAAAACAGAAAAAAATCAAAATATAGAACACTATAAAAATATACAAATATCAGAAGGATTAGCCGAAAGAATAGAAATTATAGATAAATATATTACTGAAAAAGAGCAAGAAAACCAAAAAGTATATATATTAGATGCAGAAGCAGCAGTGTACATGATACCAATAAATAATTATAATAAAGACTATGATATGTTTTTAAAAGGAAATATTGGTAAAGATGGTGAACAAGGACAAATAGAAAAAATTAAAAATAAAAATGAAAATGAATTATATATGATTAGAAAATCAGAATTAAGAACAAATTGGCAAACACCTATTGATGTAATTAATTACATAAGAGAAAATCTAGAAAAAGTAGGGGAAATAAGCATATATGAAATATATAAATAGAGAAAAAGCAGTTAAATATATAAAAGAAAATATAACAGATAGAAAATTTAAATATATTACATTTTTTTGGATTATTATAGCAACACAATTTGTAATAGGCAGTAATCTACAAACAAAAGGATATTCTATAAGAAATATAACAGAATTGATAATAGCATTAGGAAAAATAATAGGGTTAAGTATATTATTTATAATAATCCACTATTGTACCTTAGAACTATACAAAAAAGTAAAAGAAAAAACAAAAAATAAAAATTATAAAGAATCAAATAAATGGATAGAAAAATACAAATTTGAAATATATTTTATTATAATAATATTATGTTGGATTCCAACATTAATGGCATTTTATCCATGTATTATAAATTATGATGGAGGATTCCAAATAAGAGATTACTTCTTCTTTAAAAAAATAAATTTGGGACATCCAATAATAACAACGTTTTTCTATACTATTTTTTATACATATGGAGTAAATTCATTAAACTCACCAACATTAGGAATGTTGCTGTTTTCACTATTTCAAATGACATTAATGGCAGCAATATTTGCATATGCAGTAAAATTTATAGAAAAAGAAACAAATAAAAAATATTTGAGAAATATAAGTTTAATAATATATTCACTATTTCCATATAACCAGCTATTTCCTATGATGACAACAAAAGATGTTATATTTGCAGGATTTACATTATTATTTATCATAAATTTATATAAAATGTTTTGTAAAAAATATAAAGTATTAAATTATATCAGTTTGATATTTATAACAGTAATGATGCTACTTTTTAGAAATAATGCAGTATATGCTTTAATTGTATTAATACCATTTGCAATTATAATATTAATAAAAAATAAAAAACAACTAAAAAATTTTTTAGTAATAATTTTAATATCAGTAATAATATATCAATTAGTAAATAATTTGCTTTTAAAATTAATACATGAAGAAAGTAATGGAAGTGATGTTTGGGCATGTACATTTGCACAAGCAACAGGTAAAATTGCCAGTGAAAAAGAATTAACAGATACAGAAAAAGAAAAAATATCATTATACTTTACTAATTATGAAGTAATAGGTAAAATATATAAACCATATATTGCAGATTATACAATGCAATTAATAAAAATTGATGAAATAAGAAAAGATAAAAAAGAATTCTTTAAATTTATGGCTAAATTAGCACAAAAATATCCAAGAGAATTTATTGAATCATATCTAAATACAATAAGAGGATATTGGTACATATTAGATAAATCATTTAGTTCTGAACATAATGATGATTGCCCTGAAAAATATGGAGCATTAGAACTATATTGTTTCAAAATAGGAAAAAATAGATATGAAGTTAAGGATGAAAGTAAGCTTCCTAAATTAAAAGAATTTTATAGCAGAATGTTTTGCGAAAATGAATATCAAAACATATATGGAATACGAATCTTATTCCAACCAGCAACATATTTTTATATTTTATTAGCATGTTTACTATATTCAATATATAAGAAACAAAAAATAGAAATTTTAATAGAAATGTACTTATTCTTATATTTTTTAACATGTTTCTTATCACCAGGTGCTATAATAAGATATATTTATGCAATTATTGTTTGTACACCTGTAATAGTAAGTTTAAAAAAAAGAAATAATAAATCGGAGGAAGAACAATGAAATTGTTAATGCATACATGTTGTGCTCCATGTAGTGTGTACTGCATAGACACATTAAGGAAAGAAGGAATAGAGCCAACAATATATTGGTATAACCCAAACATACATCCATATATGGAATATAAGGCAAGAAGAGATACATTAAAAGAATATGCAAAAAGTTTAGAACTAAATGCAATATTTGATGAAGATTATGGACTAGATGAATTTTGCAAAAATGTAATCGGTGACTTAAAAAATAGATGTAAAAACTATTGCTATCCTATACGATTAAGAAAAACCTTTGAATATGCAAAAGAAAATGGATATGATGCGGTTACAACAACACTTTTGTATAGTATTTATCAAAATCATGATTTTATAAAAAATTATATGCAAAAATTAAGTGATGAATTTGGAATTGATTTTTTGTATAGAGATTTTAGAGTAGGGTTTAGAGAGGGTCAAGATAAAGCAAGAGAATTAGGATTATATATGCAAAAATATTGTGGATGCATTTTTTCTGAGGAGATGAGATATAATAGCCACAATACTACAAAACCTAGTATTCTCAACGGTTACGAGATGTCAAGAGAACCTAGAATGCAAGTTAAAAAAATAGAAAATAAAGAAGATTATATTGATTTACTTTTAGAGGCAGATCCTTCAAAAGATATGATACACAAATATTTGAACGATTCTGATGTATATGCTTTAAAAAAGGGAGATGAGCTAATTTCTATTGCAGTTATTTTGCACATTGATAGGAAAACATTAGAATTAAAAAATATAGTTACAACAGAAAAATACAGAAACAAAGGTTATGCAAAAACACTTCTAAAATCATTATGTGGTAATTATAAACAGAAATATGACAGAATGCTAGTAGGAACAACAGAGAATAATATTCCTTTCTATGTTAAGCAAGGATTTGATAAATACGAGAAAACAATTAAGAATTTCTTTATAGATAATTATAAAGAAGAAGTAAAAGATGGAGATTTAGTTTGTACTGATTTAATATATTATTCAAAGGATTTAAAGAAAAAATTTAAAGATAACTAGTAATTTTTTGTTATGATTGGAGGAAAAAATTTATGACAGAAAAAGCAAAAATGTTAAATGGAGAATTGTATGATTCAAGTGATAAACAATTAGTAGATGAATTAATAAAAGCTAAAAAACTTTGTAATCAATATAATAATTTATGTATTGAAGATATAGAAAAAGGAAATGAAATTATAAAGAAACTTTTTTCAAAAACTGGAAATGAATTTATGATAATGCCAAATTTTTATTGTGATTATGGATTTAATATAGAAATTGGAGAAAAGTTTTATTCAAATCATAATTTAGTAATATTAGATGCCAATAAAGTAACTTTTGGAAATAATGTTCAAATTGGACCAAATTGTGGATTTTACACATCAGGACATCCAATAGATAAAGAAACAAGAAGAAAAGTAGAGTTTGCAAAGCCGATAGTAGTAGGAAATGATGTATGGATTGGTGGAAATGTATGCGTTATGCCTGGTGTTACAATAGGAGATAATACTATAATTGGAGCAGGAAGTGTAGTTACAAAAGATATTCCATCAAATGTAGTAGCAGTAGGAAATCCTTGTAAGATTATAAAAGAGATTTAGTGATAAAATTACAGATATGAGTAGAAAAAAACTTTCCTAAAATGCAACTAGAATATGTAGATATAGAATGGAGTTCTAGTTTTGGTGGTTATTCAATAAAGTTTAAGGATGCGAATAATAAAACTTACTCTTTTATAATGAACAACAAGTATTTTCCAATAAGTTTAGGACAAGGCTTGTTTGCATTTGAAGAAGAATATAGACAAAAATATGAATGGCAAGATACAAACATAGAAAATAATGAAGAAAGTTATTTTTATGGAAAAGTAATTGAATCTAATGCAAAATATATTATAGTAGAGCCAAACGAGAATGAAGAAGAAAGAAAATCAGCAGATAAAATTTCTGTAGGTTTAGGAGAAAATAATGATGCACTTTATACCATTGGAACTAATGTGAAAATAACTTATGATGGTACTATACTGGAAAGTTATCCAGCACAAGTTAAAGCAACAAAAATTGAAATAAAATCTGCTGAAAACTTTGAAATACTTTTCAAAGATAGACAACCAATAGACAGCTATAATAAAATTTATGCTATATTAGATAAATCAGAAACGGACAAATATAATTATACTATATATGCATATGATGGAAGTGTAAATATCAAAATTGATGATAAAGAATATTCTTTAAAAGATGCATTATTAGAAAGTAAAATAACAATGGAAGAAATAATACAAAAAGCAAATAAAGATTTAGATAATAACAAGATAACAGGAGATATGTATAAAGATGGTGGAAGTATGATATATCAATATGATACTTATACAATAATAAAATGTCATACAATAGAAGGAAATAGAGATGTGTATATTGGGACAAAAGAAATGACATTAAATGATGTTAAATAAAATATAGATATAACTTACAATTAGTAAGTTGTCGCTATGGTAAGTTGAAGGAGAAATCTTATGAAAAAGAAGATATGTATTGGTGTAGGAATACTTTTAATGATACTTATAGTTGCAGGAATTGTAACAAACTATATAGATAGTGGTAGAGTAGCAACAGGACACGAGCCAAAGTATTGTATCAAAATAGTTAATAATGATGGCAGTAAAGTGACATATTGGGGATTAGGCTATAAGGTTATTAGATATGTTGGAGTATCTCCAAATGAGCCTTATGAAAGTAATATAGGCGTAAAAATGGGAAATTGGTTTATGAAATATAAATTACCAATAGATAGTGAATTTAATAAAGAAAATAGCAGTAATATAAGTAACTTAAATGATTTTTACAATACTGAACTGACAAAAAATAGAGATATAAGAAATTTATCAAAGGAATATACATCTTTTGATGCTCAAAAAGATAACTGTTTTGTTATAAGTGCAATGGTTCATAATGATAATTTATATAGCGAATTTATGGAAAACTACAAAAATAAAAAAACAGCATTTATTAGAGTGGCTCAAAATACTGTTGAAGGAGATTTAATCTTAACAGATATTTTATATTACGAGAAATCAGATAAAGTATATATAGTTACTGATAATACAAGAGATAAGTTTTCAGCAGAAACTGATAGAATAATTGAATTGAAAGAATTTAATTATACATCAGAATATAAAAATAATAATCACTTATATTGGGTTTTATACAACGAAGATATAACTGAAGAAAATTTTAAAACGGATAATGTATTTGTGATAACAACTATTAACTAAATATATAAAGGAGATATAAAAGTTATGAATAAAGAAAAATTAAAAGTAAAAATATTTTTGATTTTAAGTCTTGTATTTGCAATTTTAACTTTGATTGGCGGATACTTGGTAATCACTCATAAATTAGATAATGCTGGATATTCAGTTATACCAATGTTATTTACACTAACATTCAGTATATTATATAGGAATAGCAAAAAAGACAAAGAGTAATACAAATTTCAAGTAACTTTTTAAGAAAAGTTTAATATAAATCTTTTTGAAATAATGCTATAATTGATATGCGAGAAAATTAAAAATAATTTGAATGGAGGTTTTTATGAAAAATAGAAATGTATTATTTGTGATATTAGGTATAATTGTATTAGTAGCATTAGCGATAGGAATTTTTTATCATTTTAGAGATAGAAGGACTTATACACTTAATTTACCTCAACTTGAAAAATTAGAAAGTATTTCATTAAATCAAAATGAAAAAGATATTATTATTAATGACACAGAAGAAATGAAAGATATACTATATGTTTTAAATGGGACAAAAAGAGTAACTAAAAACGAAAGTGTACAAGATGCACCTATAAATATTGATGATGAAATAAAAGTTGATTTTCAATTTATAGAAGCTGGAGTATATACAATATTTGTATATAAGAAAAACAATAGTTA
>FR901962.1:19033-34568 GCA_000438255.1 Clostridium sp. CAG:389 | reverse complement strand
TAAATTACAATAAGTTGGGTAGATAACCAGTTGAAATTATTTACCTTTTATTATATAATCGTAACAAGAATTAGTAATTTGTCGTTTGAGTTGATTTCTAAATTAAAATAAAAACTAATGAAAATTTATAAATTTTATAGACAAATTTAAAAGAATATTGTAGAATAATTACCATAGGAAATGATGATAAGCAGATGTGGTTTTGCCACCAATTTTTACGAATCTTCGTAGGAAAGGTGGTGATGTTTATGGTTAAAGTGATACTATTTTTAATATTATCCTTAATGTTTTCTTTAACATTAAACGTTGCCTTGACAGCAGTTCTGTATAAGAACTGGGTTGATAAGCAACTACATAAATAAAAAAAGCTCACATCTGTAAATTTGACGATTTAGATGTGAGTTTTTATATCTATTTCGGCAAAACCACGTTTGTGGATTTGTCATTTCCTACTTTTATTATACTCTAAATATATTGATAAAGTCAAGAAAAAATTAAAATTTATTTTGTATACTATAAATACAACTTACAAGTTATAGAGATATAAAGAGAAGGGATGAGAGTATAAATGAATCCAATAGAAAATTTAAAAGATTTAATCATATACCAAAGTCAAAATAATGATAATGTTTCTGTAGAAGTTTTATATGATAATGAAGATTTTTGGTTAACTCAAAAATCAATGTCAAAATTATTTGAAGTAGAAGTGAACACAATAAATTATCACTTAAAAGAAATATTTAAATCAGGCGAATTGACAGAAGAATCAGTTATTCGAAAAATTCGAATAACTGCAAATGACGGAAAAAACTATAATACTAACTTCTACAGCCTAGATGCAATAATTGCTGTAGGGTATAGAGTAAACTCAAAACAAGCAACAGATTAGAGTAGATAAATCAAGAAATAAAGAAACTGGCGGAACAGGACTGGGACTGGCTATTGCAAAATCAATAGCTAATGTAAATAGAGCAGAAATAAAGCTAGAAATTGAACCGAATAAAGGATCAAATTTTATATTAATATTTAAAGAATACAAGAGGTAAGAAATGAAAGAAAAAATAAAAAGATTTATTGTTAAAAATTTAAAATGGATTATATTATTTATTTGTTTAATTGGATTTTTAGCTTTAGCAGAAGATGTATTTAATAAAGAGATTATGAATGGCGATATAATAGGTTATAAATTTATATCAACTTATTTAATATCAGATTTTGCAACACCAATAGCAAAATTTATTACAAACTTTGGTGGAGCTATATTTCTAATTGGTATAGCAGTAATATTATTTATTGTAATAAAGAATAAGAAAATAGGAATATCAATTATTACAAATTTAGGTATAATAACAATATTAAATCAATTATTGAAAAGAATACTTCAAATACCGAGACCAGAAGAATTTAGGATAATAAATGAAAGTGGTTATAGTTTTCCATCAGGACATTCTATGATAAGTATGGCTTTTTATGGATATTTAATATATTTAATTTATAAATATGTTAAAAATAAATATTTAAAATGGTTTTTGATTACGATTTTAGGAATACTAATTGTTAACATTGGTATTAGCAGAATATATTTGGGAGTACATTATACAAGTGATGTATTGGCAGGTTTCTTAATTTCAATTTCGTATTTGATTGTTTATATAAGTATAGTTAATAAATTAGAAGTTTAAAGCAGATAGTTAATTGATATTAATGAATAGAGAGGGAACAAATGCCTTATGATAAGATGTAAATGGTGTAATTTAAAAAATGAAAAATATGTAGAATATCATGATAATGAGTGGTGTAAACCTAATTTCAATGATAAATATTTATTTGAAATGTTAATATTAGAATCTTTTCAAGCAGGGCTTTCTTGGGAATGTGTATTAAATAAAAGATAATCTTTTAGAAAAGCATTTGATAATTTTGATATAGATAAGATATGTAACTACAATGATATAAAAATACAAGAATTATTAAAAAACGAAAAAATTATAAGAAATAAGCTAAAAATAAATGCTACAATAAATAACAGCAAGATTTTTAAGAAAATACAAAATGAATATTCACATGACAAAGAATGTTTTATGTATAAAGAAAATGAGTTAGAAGAAAATGAAACAATGACTGAATTCGGAATTTCCGAATTTTCTAATAAAACAATTTTTTAAATAATGAATAAAATTTGAATTGATTGCTGTTGTAAAAACAAATAGTAATTTGTAAAGGAGAAAATGATGCGAGATTCTAATGAATTTATTAATGAATTTATAAGCAATTTAAGAGACATGAAAAAGTACCAAGGGATAGACATTACCAATCCATTTACATATAAGAATAGAGAACAAGTACATGAGGCATATAAATTAGAAAAAAATATTGTGTCAACACAAGAAGAATGTAATGAAATTTTATATATAGAAAAGAAAGACGAGCTAGATAGATAACTTACAATATAGTTTGGAGGAAATTAATTAATGAATAACGAATTAGTTCAATATATAGAAAATGAAATATTTCCATTATATAATAGAAATGAAGAAGGACATGGAATAAAACACATAAAAACAGTAATAAAAAAAAGAATTATCCAAACTTATCAGAAGAAAAACAAATTGAAAGAATCTATCAACATTTAACAGAAAAATATGGAGAAAACGGTTACGCAAAAATATATTTAGAAGATAAAGAATTTGAAGAAGCGTTAAATAAATTAAGACAAGAATTATCAAATAAAGAAGAATTTATTAAAAGAGTAAAAAAAGTAGTAAAATTAAAGGTACAATTGAATAGATTGTACCTTTTTATGATTAAGCTTACAAATTTACAATTTTTCTAATAAAAAAGTAAAAAAGTCATAATAATAAAAGAAAAAATTTTATAAAAACAAAATAATAATAAGGAAGGATAAAAAATGAATAGAAAAACAAAAAATATTTTAATAATATTATTATTTTTAGCAGTAATAGGAATGGCAATAGGATATGCAGCAAATTCAGCAAATCCAACAGATGTAACATTTGAATTCCAACACAACATCATCAAGTAACAAAAGTTTTATAAATTGTTTACTACAATATAGAAAAAAATAAATTCATATGATATAATCCAAATAAACAAAAAGGAGGTAGTCGAGTTTACCTACTTGACAGAACATATGAAAAAAATAAAAAAACATGAAATAGCAATATTTTTAGCAATAATGATGGTAACATACATAATCTATACACCACTATTAACAGGACATTACGCAACAGACACATACAACATAATCAATATAGGATACAAACAATATGCAATAAAAAACTCATTTGTAGATGGAAGAATATTTGCCGGAATATTAGAAATTATAGCAAGTAAAATAAATATACCAATAAATATAACAGTAACAACATTCACATCAATAGCATTATTAATATCATGCATTTCTGTAATGATTTTAAAAAGCATGATAATAAACCTAAAAAAAGAAAAAAATAAATTTTTTGAAACAATAACGACAATAATATCATATATAACGATATTTAATTTTATGTATGTAGAAAACTTATATTATATAGAATCATTAGTAATGTCAGTAAGTATATTAATGTACATATTAGCAATAAGAGAAATAATCAACAAAGAAGAAAAATATCAATTAAAAGCAATTATATTTGCTGTAATAGCAACATTTTCATATCAAGGAACAATAAGCCTATTTTTAATATATGGATTTGTATTTATAATCATAAAAAATAAAAAAGATATGAAAAACATCATAAAAGATTTAGTATTAGTAATATTTATAGCACTCATAGCTTTTATAATAAATGTACTACAAATAAAAATTATAACAAACATAACAGGAATAGAGCAAGAAAGACTAGGAGGAATATATGATATATTACTTTATTTAAAAACAGTAATAATATGCTTTAATCAAATGGTAATAAGAGATGTTCTAATTAATTCATGTGGGCTATTTCCTAGAACATTAATAATATACTTTATTATAGGAGTTTTAGGGATAAGTATAATTTATGAAATTATATATAATAAAGAAAAAATAATATTAAATTTAATAGAAATAATTATAGCAACACTTATAATTGCAACAGCAATGTGTTCAATAAATTTATTAGGATATGATACAGGAAGAATCCATAATGAAATAGGTGCATTGGTAGGATTAATGTATATATATTTATTTTGTAATAGTGATATATTTATAAAAAATAAAATAATTAAATTATCATTAACAGTTATTTTAATTATATATATGTTAGCAAATATAATAAACACAATAATATTACTTAATCAA
Source organism: Clostridium sp. CAG:389 (assembly GCA_000438255.1). Lineage (GTDB taxonomy): Bacteria > Bacillota > Clostridia > TANB77 > CAG-508 > CAG-269. The sequence continues at coordinate 30,271 of FR901962.1, read as the reverse complement.
CATAAAGAAGTAAATAAATTAGAAAAAGAACTATGTATTGGTTTAGAAAATTATATAGAAGAATATGAAAGAGAGAACAATACAAAAGTAACTGAAGCAAAATATTTTAGAGAACCTGGAAAAGAAAGTGCTTTTTTTAATAATATATCAAATAAATCAGTGCTTACACACAATGGAGTTATGTGTAGATGGTCATCTATTGGGACAATAAACTTTTATACAAATAGAAAGTTTGAAGGTGAATTTTTAGAAAATAGTAAAGAAATCTATGAAAAATATACACAACAAAAAGAAGAAGGATATTGCAAAAATTTTGTTATAATAGAAAATGTATTATATTATACAATAGCTATTTAACACAAATATTACATAAGAATGGAGTTTTACAATGAGAAAAATAAAAAAGGAAGATATAATTATATTTTTAATAATGGTAGTAATAACTTGCATAGTATTTGCACCATTAATAGAAGGACATTATGCAACAGATACATACAATATTTACGACAAAGGGTATTACACATATGCAACAAAAAATTCATTAAATGATGGAAGAATATTTATGGGAATTTTAGGGCTAATAGTAAGTGCATTAAAAATTCCAATAGAAGTATATAGTACATTAACACTACTAGGAGCAATAATTATATCAAATATAGCAGTAATAATATTAAAAAATATTATAGAAAAATACAAACCAGCCAAAAATACATTAGCTAAAATAATAATTTCAATAATAAGTTATATAACTATATTTAATTTTATGTACTTAGATAATATGTATTTTGTAGAAAATATAATAATGGCAATAAGTGTGTTATTATTCATAAAATCAGCAGATATATTAGTAGAAAAAAATAATAAATATTTATTAAAAAGTGGAGTTTTAACAATATTAGGAGTACTTGCGTATCAAGGTACAATAGGACTATTTTTTACATATGTAGTTTTATTTTCAATACTAAAAAATGACAAAAACATAAAACAAATAATTGTAGATATACTTCAAAGTGGTATAATTGGAATAATTTCAATATGTGTAGATTTAATAGCTGTTAAAATAATTGGACAAATAATAGGAACAAAGCAAACGAGATATGGAAAGCTATCAAATATTTTCACAAATATAATATTCATATTTTCACAATTAATAAATACATTGATAGATACATGTGATATATTTCCAAAAGGAGTATTTATAATTTACACAATATTATTAGGAACAATAATCTTAATTTATTCTATAAAAAATAAAAAGGAAAATGCTCTAATATATGAATTTTTGGCAATAGCCATAATAACAATTGCTAGTGCATATATAATAAACTTAACAACATTAACAAGTTTTAATACCGGAAGATTAAAAAATCCAATAGGAGCATTAATAGGAATTATTTTTATTTTTATATATGTAAAAACAGATATTTTTGAAAGAAAAACAATCTTTAAAAATATAACATTAATTGTTCTTATGACATTCACACTAGTAAATGTAGCGAACTATGTTAGTATAATATTACAACACAAAAGGGTAAATCAGTTAGAAAAAGAAGAATCTAGCAAAATAGAAACATATATAGAAAATTATGAAAAAGAAACAAATATTAAAATTAACAAAATTGCTAAAATAAGAGTAAGAAATAGTTTTCAAAAAGGATATTTTGAAGAAATAAAAAATAAATCAGATTATTGTAAAAATGCCATAAGAACTGATTGGGGAATAATAGGGGCATTAGAAATATTAGAAAATAGAAAATTAGAAGAAATAAAACCAACTAACAAAGAAATAGAAAACTATTTTAAAAATTATGATAGTGAAATAGGATATGAATGTATAGGAGATACACTTTTTATAAATATATATAATTATTAATAATCAATTTTTATTTTTAGAAGGGAATAATAAAAATATGGAGAAAATAAAAGAGCAATATAAAAAATCAGTAAAATATTTTTTTAACAATAAAATATTCATAGTAGCAATCATATTAATAACAATACTAAGTTTTGGATTTACAATAACAAATTCGTCAGTAGGAATGGATGACACAGCTTTTGATAGATATTATCAAGATAAAGAAATGTTAGCAATAGGAAGATGGGGGGCATATTTAGTATATCAAATTTTAAATATAACTGAATTTATACCATTTTGGATAGATTTTCTCGCAAGTAGTATAATAATGTTGACAGCAGTGTTGTGGTGCATATTTTTAAAGAAAAATTTAGAAGATAAATTACCACTTGGAGCATATATTGTTTTTGCAACTATATTTATTTCATTTCCAATAATAAATGAAATTTTCATTTTTGAAAACTGTAATATTGCAGTTATGCTAGGTAGTTTTCTTGCATCATTAGGAATAATGGTGTTTTACGAAAATTATAATAATATTCATAAAAAAAGAGGATACATAATATCTGCACTAATATTAACATTAGCAATGTCAATGTATGAGGCATGTACACAGATAATGTTAGTATCTATATGTATAACTGCTATTCTAAAAATATATACAAGTAATGATAAGAAAATAAAAGATATTTTTAAATATTTATTTGCAGGATTAGGAATTTTAGCAGTTGGAGTAGTATTAGATGAAATTATAGTAAAATTAATTTATATTGCTGGTGTTAGAGCATCAGATGTAGCTGATAAAGAAATAAAATGGGGAAAATATGGAATAATAGAAAGTTTATTATTAATATCACTTAATATAATAAATTCAATGAAAAATATTAAATATTTTCCAGTTCTTATATTTGATATAATTTCAGGAGTTGGACTAGCTATTAGTATATTACAATCAGATAAAAAGAAAAATTGGATGATTTTAGTGATTTTTGTTGCGATGTTTTTATCAAATTTTGCAATAAGTATATTGCAATTAGATTCAGTTTTATATAGAACATGCACATCTTGGGGATTATTTGTGGGTATAATAGTTATGTTTTCATATAAAATATTAAGTGAATATAAAATAACAAAAATATTAGCAAGTATAGCAATTTGCATTTTAGTATTACAACAATCAAAAACACTAAATCAGTTATTTTACAATGATTATATGAGATATCAAAAAGATTTGCATATTGCATATGAATTAATATATAATCTAGAAAAAGATTACGACACATCTAAGCCACTTGTAATAATGGGAACACCTTATCAAGGAATGGGAAAATACGGTGCCCAATCAAATAGTTTGTCTGTTCTTTGGTGGGGAAAGAAAGCATGGAATGATAATGGAAGAGAATTTATAAAATTCTTAAATTCATTAGGATATCACTTTGAAGTACCATCAGATGAAGAATATGAAAAAGGCAAAATAGAAGCGGAAAATATGAATAAATATCCACAAAGTGGTTCAATAAAAGAATTAGATGATTGTATCATTATTAATTTTTAAAAGTTCGGGATTGAGGAACAATGCTTTAATCCCGAAAAATTTAGGAGGAAAAAATTTTGAAAAAACTAGTATTAATTGACGGAAATAGTATAATGAATAGAGCATTTTATGGAATAATGGGAAGCAAAGCATTAACAACAAAAGACGGAAAATATACAAATGCAATATATGGATTTTTAGCAATATTATTCAAATTATTAGAAGACGAAAAACCAGACTATATAGGAGTATCATTTGATTTAAAAGCACCAACAGCAAGACATAAAATGTATGAAGGATATAAAGCAAATAGAAAAGGAATGCCAACAGAACTTGCAGAACAAATGCCAATAATAAAAGATGTTCTAAGAGCTATGAATATAGACATAATTGAAAAAGAAGGATATGAAGGTGATGATATAATAGGAACACTTTCAAGATACGGAGAACAAAAAGGACTAGAAGTAGTAATACTTTCAGGAGATAGAGACACATTTCAATTAGCAACAGATAATGTAAGAATAAATATTCCAAGAACAAAAGCAGGAAAAACAGAAACAGAAATATTTAATAGAGAAAAAGTAAAAGAGGTTTATGGAATAGAACCAAAACAATTAATAGAAGTAAAAGGCTTACAAGGAGATACATCTGACAATATACCAGGAGTACCAGGAATTGGTGAAAAAACAGCACTTTCATTAGTTCAAAAATATGGAACAATTGATAATTTATATAAAAAATTAGAATCTGGTGAAGCTGATATTAAAGGAAAACAAAAAGAAAAATTAGAAGAAAACAAAGATTTAGCATATCTTTCAAGAACATTAGGAGAAATTAATACACAAGTTCCAATTGAAGATACATTAGAAGAATTAAAACTTGAAGAGTGGGACAAGCCAAAAGTTTTAGAAATTTTTAAAGAATTAAATTTCAAAAGATATATAGATAGATTTAATTTACAAGATGAAAATGGAAATGCAAATTTAGATTCAGAAAATAATATTGAAAATAAATATAAAGTAGAAAATAAAACAATAGAAGAGATTAAATCAATTATTGAAAATCAAAGTAAAATGATATTTTATATAGAAACTGAAAAAGATGAAAATGAAGAAAAAATAATAAAAGAAAAAATAACAGTAATTTCAGTTTTCAATACATCTGAAAATGAAGCATATTATATAAATTTAAAAGAAAAAAATAGCATCCAAGATTTTAAAGAAATATTTGAAAATGATAAAATATTAAAAAGTGGAATAGATTTAGGAAGAGTTTATATATTATTAAAACAAGAAGGAATAGACTTTAAAGGAATAAATTATGATGCAAGTATTGCAGCATATATATTAAACCCAACAAATAATAAATTGAAAATAAATGACTTAGCAGAACAATATTTAGAAATAGATGTAAATGAAATATTAGGAAACAATCAAAATAAAAAAGCAGAACAAATAAATTTATTTGACACAATGCAAAATGCAGGAATATCAGACAAAAATGAGCAAAAAGAAGAAAAATCAGAAGAAGAAAAAATCAAAGAAGAACAAGAAAAAGCAATAAAAGCAGAAGAAAAAAAATGTACATTATATTCATATATAATCTACAAATTACAAGAAATAACAATGAAAAAGCTAGAAGAAATAAATGCAGTAGAATTATTTAAAAATATAGATATGCCAACAATAACAGTATTAGCAAATATGCAATGGAATGGAATGTATGCAGATGAAGAAGAACTAGATAAATTTGGAAATCAACTAAAAGAACAACTAGAAATAAAAACAAAAATGATATATGAAATGGCAGGAGAAGAATTCAATATAAACTCAACAAAACAACTAGGAGAAATACTATTTGAAAAAATGAAATTACCAGTTGTAAAGAAAACAAAAAGCGGATACTCAACAGATGTAGATGTATTAGAAAAACTAAAATCAGAAGACCCAATAATATCAGAAATATTGGATTATAGACAATTAATGAAACTAAACTCAACATATGTAGAAGGGCTAAAACCATATATCAATCCAAAAACAAAAAGAATACACTCATTCTTCCATCAAACAATAACAGCAACAGGAAGAATAAGCTCAACAGAACCAAATTTGCAAAACATACCAACAAGATTTGAACTTGGAAAACAAGTTAGAAAAATATTCAAACCAGAGCCAGGAAAAGTATATATAGACGCAGACTATTCACAAATAGAACTAAGAGTTCTAGCACATATGTCAGAAGACACACATATGGTTCAAGCCTTTAAAGATGGAGAAGACATACACAAACAAGCAGCATCAAAAGTATTTAAAACACCAATGGAAGAAGTAACAAAAGAACAAAGAAGCAATGCAAAAGCAGTAAACTTCGGAATAGTATATGGAATAAGTGACTTTGGACTAGGAGAACAATTAGGAATATCAAGAAAAATAGCAAAAAAATATATAGAAGAATATTTACAAGAATATGAAGGAATAAAAAACTTTATGGACAATATGAAAGAAAAGGCAAAAGAAACAGGCTATGTAGAAACATTATTTAATAGAAGAAGGTATATTCCAGAACTAAAATCAAATAATTATATGGTAAGACAATTCGGAGAAAGAGCAGCAATGAACACGCCAATACAAGGAACAGCAGCAGATATTATGAAAATTGCGATGATAAATGTATATAAAAAATTAGTCGAAAATGGATTGGAGGCTAAAATAGTTTTACAAGTTCATGATGAGATGATGATAGAAGCACCACTAAATGAGGCAGAAAAGGTAAAAGAAATTGTTAAAAATGAGATGGAAAGTGCAATTCAATTAAAAATCCCATTAATTGCAGAAGTCTCAGAAGCAGAAAATTGGTATGAATGCAAATAACTGTTTTTAGGGACGGAGGAAAAAAACAGGAAGGAGTGATTTAAAAATGTTTATTTTAAACATAACTAAAAAACAAATAATAATTGTAGCAATAATATTAATCTTTTGTATATTAATAGCATTTTTAAACATTCCAATTAGAATACAAAAAATAATATACAAAAAAGATTATGAAGAGTATGTACAAAAATATTCTCAACAATATAATGTTGATGAAAATTTAGTTTATGCATTAATAAAAGCAGAAAGCAATTTTAATGCAAATGCACAATCTAGTAAAGGTGCAATAGGATTAATGCAACTGATGGAGACTACTGCACAAGATGTGTGTAAAAGAATGGACTTAAATATTTCAAATAATGAACTAAAAGAGAAACTATTAGAACCAGAAATTAATATAAATATAGGTACTAAATATTTGTCAATTTTAATACAACAATATGGAAATGTAGAGATTGCTATAACTGCTTATAATGCTGGTATTGGTACAGTTGATAATTGGATTGAAAAAGATATAATAAAGGCTGATGGTTCTAATGTTGAAAAAATTCCTTATAAAGAAACTAATAATTATGTAAGGAAGATATTAAGAGATTATAAAATTTATACTAATTTAGCTTGAACAGTAAATTCTAAAGTTGCTGTTGATGCAAGTACAGTGCTTCTTTAGGTCCTGTGGCCGACATGTGGCACTTTCTCTACACATATTATAACAGAGAATTAAATGGAGTTGGTATGATTGCACTTGATTAGAGTAATGCTGATCACTGTAATTTTCAAGAACGAGATGGAATTTGCTTTGCAGGTTCCATTTTTTAATGTAAATAATCTACCGGCTATGCTGGTAGATTATTTACATTAAAAATAGTCAATACATTTTTATTGACTACTTATTAATTACAAATATTTTTTCAAGGTTTCAACACTATCCTCTTGCATAACAACGAAATCATTCAAAATATTCTTAACATCAGGTTCGATATTCTGATTTTGATTTAATAAACGACGCCCTTCAATAATACCCATATTTGTACCTTGCATTAATAGCTCAGACAATTTAGAAGTACTATCATCAACCATAGTCTTCATTTGAATCCCATACCAAGTCATCATTTTATTCATTGCATTAGTTTCGTGAGGCTCTTTACTACTATAATTATCATATAAATTATTAACTCTATTAGAAATATCTTTATACTTATTATATTCAGTATCTAAAACTTCTTTAAAATCATCATCTACAACTTTTTCTGAAACATAAGAAATTGCATCCATTCCCATAGTTGCACCTTTATTAACTTCGTCTAAAATATTCAAATTTTGATTTTCCATGTGTTTCAAACCTCCTGAAAGTATTATATTGCAGTAAAATAAAATATATAAATAGGTGATAAAATTAATATTATAGTTTTGAATAACCTGTTTTTATATTTTATTTCGCTACAATATTTATTATAAACAGAAAATCGAAAAATATACAAAAATACTAGACAAAAGACGAAAAATGCAATAAAATATTAAGAAGAAAAAAACAGAAAAAATAAAAAATAATCTGTTTTTCAACATTTTTAAGGGAGAAAATACATGATTTTAGAACAATTAATTTTTACAATATTAGCATTTGGAATATTTGTCTATATGTTCTTTAAAATGATAAAAGAAAATGACACAAATTATATAGGAATACTAATAATAGAAACAATAGGAATATCATTAAACTTCGTAGAAGTACTCAAAAAAATAGAATTTGGACCATTTTTTACAATAATAAAATATATATTAGCAATATTAATACCAATAGCGATAATTATATTAGACAAAAAAGGAATACCATTAATACAAGTTTTAAATGTAATAAAAGCAAAAATATATTTAAAATTAGGAAACAACAAAAAAGCAAAAGAACAATTAATAAATTTGGTAACAAAATATCCAGAAAATTATATAGGACACAAAATGTTAGCTGAAATCTATGAACTAGAAGGTGGAATGAGAAAAGCAATAGATGAATATGTACAAGCAATTGACTCAAACAAACAAGATTATGATTCATATTTTAAAATTGCAGAATTATTAAATAATTTAGAGAAACCAGACGAAGCAACAGAAATGTTATTTAATTTATTAAATAAAAAACCAGATTATTACAAAGCAACGGAATTATTAGGAAACATTTTAATATCAAAAGAAATGTATAAAGAAGCTGTAAATATATATCAAAACGCCTTAAAATATGATCCATTAAGCTTTGAAATAAATTATAATTTGGGAATAGCATATACAATGTTAAATGATTTTCAAAATGCTAAAATTTGTTATGAAAAAGCGGCAGACATAAATTCACTTTCATATAATTCAAAATATTCATTAGCAGAAATTGCATTAATATATAAAGAATTAGACCAAGCGGAAAAATATTTTATGGAAGCACTAGAAGATGAAGAGCTTTCTGCCGACAGTTATTATGAACTTTCAAAAATAGCAATGATTAAAAACGATAAAGATAAAGCGATACAATTTGCAAATATTGCAATAGATATAGATGCATCAAAAGTAGTACCAAAAATAAAGAAAGACCCAATTTTTATACCAGTTATTGCTAGAATATCAATACCATTTAACATAAACTCAAATGAAGATATAAAACATAAATTAACAGAAAAAGAATTAATAGCAAAAGAACACTTAGAGGATATGTTTGAAATAACCAGAAATTTAAGCTATGCAGACATTAAATTATTAAAAAATGAAGAAAGAAAAGTTCAAAAAGATATAGAAGAAAATCAAAATGAAAATCAAAGAGATTTTTAAGTTAACTCATAAAATTTGCAAAATGTAATATACTAATAAAAAGTATATTAGAAAGAGTGATTTTATGAGTACAAACTTTACAGTTGTTGGTGGAGATTTAAGAATAATAAAATTAGCCAAAATGCTAGCAGAAGATGGAAACAAGGTATACACATATGGAGTAGAAAAAGCAGAAGAACTAAAAGAAAATGAAAATATAATAATGTGTAATAAACTACAAGATGCAGTTAAAAATTCAGAAATAATTATAGGCCCAATACCATTTTCAAGTAATGGAAAAGAAATAAATGCACCATTTGGTGAAAATACAATATCAATTAGAGAGCTTATGCATGTAATAAATGCCAAAATTTTGATTGCAGGGAGCATATCACCGGAAGTATATAATTTGGCAAATGATGAATATATAGAAATAATTGATATAATGAAGAGAGAAGAACTAGCAGTTTTGAATACAATATCAACAGCAGAAGGAACGATAGAAATAATAATTGCAAATACTAATAAAATAATTCATGGAAGTAAAATTTTAATATTAGGATTTGGAAGAATAGGAAAAGTACTTGCAAGAAAACTTGCAGGACTTTCAGCAAAAGTTACATGTGCAGCAAGAAAAGATGAAGATTTAGCATGGATTAGAGCATATGGACACATGGAAACAAATATAAATACAATAGGAGAAAATTTATCAGAATTTGATGTTATTATAAATACTGTTCCACATTTGATTTTAACAGAAGAAAAAATACAATATGTAAGAGATGATTGCTTACTAGTTGATTTAGCATCAAATCCAGGAGGTATAGATAAAAAGGCAACAAAAGACAAAAAGTTGAAATTACTTTGGGCACTTGCCTTACCAGGAAAGGTTGCACCTGTTACAACAGCAGAATTTATAAAAGATACAGTTTATAATATTTTGAAAGAAATATATAAAAAATAAAAAAACGAAAGAGAGGAAGAAAAAATGAATGAAATTTTACAAGCACTAGTTTTAGGAATAATTCAAGGACTAACAGAATTATTACCAATATCAAGCTCAGCACATCTAAACTTATTTCCATGGATATTTGGATGGAACGAAATAAGCCCATCATTTGATGTGGCACTACATATAGGAACATTATTTGCAATAGTTTTATTTTTCTTTAAAGACTGGGTAAATCTAATAAAAGGAGGGCATAACCAAGTTGTTAAAAAGAAAAAAACAACAGAAGGAAAAATATTTTGGTACATAGTAATATCAACAATCCCAACAGGAATTTTATGTTTGGTATTAGATAAGCTTTCAGGAAAAATAATAGAAAAATTGGCAACAGCATTTAGTGTTGAAGAAAAAATGATTGAAATGTTTATGATAGCAATATCACTAATTGTAATGGGTATAATACTATACATTGTTGATAAAAAAGCAAAATCAAAAGTTGAATATAAAGATATAACATTAAAGCAATCACTTTGGATAGCAATGTCACAAGCAATTGCAGCAGCTTTTCCAGGAGTTTCAAGATCAGGAATTACAATGACAGTTGGAAGAGGTATGGGATTAAAAAGGGAATCAGTTGCTAAATATTCATTTTTATTATCAACACCAGTTGTTGCAGCAGCAGCACTAGTTAATTTTAAAGATTTTGTATTTAGCCCAGCATTTTTTGTTGGTGTGTTAGCTAGTTTTGTAGTAGGTGTAATAGTAATTAAATTCTTACTTAATTACTTACAAAAAGGTAGCTTTAAAGTATTTGCTATTTATAGAGTTATCTTAGGATTGTTTGTAATAGGATTATGTATTTCAAGATTATAAAATATAAGATTATATAATAAAAGGAGCATCGCATTACAAGTGCGGTGCTCTCTTTATGCCATTTTATCATCATCTAATGGATCAAATAGTAGACGAATGTCAACTCCAAGTGCAAGTGCAATTTTTGATAATGTATCTAATGAAAAAGTATTTCTACATGCACTTTTGGATTCTATCTTTCTAATAAATTCATAACTAAAAAATGTTTTATTAGCTAATTGTAATTGTGTTAATCCTTTTAATTTTCTTTGTTTTTTTATATTTTGACCAACTAAATAATAAATATCTTTTTCCATTTTTTCTCCAAATTAAATCATATTTTATAATATTATAATATCAATTTATAATATCAAAAAAACAAAAATAA
>FR901962.1:0-19013 GCA_000438255.1 Clostridium sp. CAG:389 | reverse complement strand
AACAAAAATAAAATGTTGCAATATACCACCGGCTATGCTATAATTTTTTTGTACAAGAGAATAATACTATAAATAAGATTTTGGAGGTAGAAAATGAAAAAATACATAGGAAGAAAGCAAGGAATAACCCTTATAGCATTAGTTATAACGATAATTATATTATTAATATTGGCAGGGATAACAATATCTGCATTAACAAATCAAGGATTATTAAAAAATGCGAAAGAAGCCACAAATAGAACAGAAAATGCACAAAAAGAAGAGCAAGAATTGCTAAATCAATATGAAGATGAATTAAATAATTATTTGTCTCAAAATGATAAAAAAAAAGAAAAATTAATAGATAAAATAAATGATGGAACAATAAAAATAGGAGACTATGTTAAATACGTACCAGAGACAGCAAAAACAGATAGCATTATCCAAGAATTAAATGCATATTCAGGACTTGCTGATAACACAACCTCAACACTAACACAAGAAAACTTAAATTGGAGAATATTAGACATACAAAACGGACAAGTAAGACTAATAAGTGAAGTTCCAACAACAGTCAAAATAACATTAAAAGGATATAATGGCTATAATAATGCAGTAAAATTGTTAGATGATACATGTAATACATTATATAATAATTCAAAATTAGCAAGCAAAGTACAAAATTTAAAAATGGAAGATATACAAGATAAAATGAACGAAACAAATTATTCTAATATTTATGCTGATTATGGAAAATCATTTACACTAAGTAACAAATATTATCCTAATATTTTAACAAAAGAAAAACAACAAAAGGTAAATGGAATATCTGGAACAGAATTAATGAATAGTGAACAAACAGAATTAATAAATCAAACTAGTAAGGTACAAGCAAACACATTAGAACTTAAAAATATATATTGGCGTAAAGAAATGAATTTAAATGATTTCAAAGATAGTAAATATTATGAATTATTTATTAATAATGGAACTAAATATCCAACATATTGGTTATCATCACGTAGTATTACAGTAAGTAGTATAGTTGCAGGATTTAATATGCAATATATCAGTAATGCCAATGTAATAGGAATTACTTTATATTATACTGATGGAAATGAGGACTCACGTAAATTTGCCTATCGCCCAATTGTTACATTAAATACAGATGTATTAATAGAAACTGAAAATTCAAGAGACGGAAGTACAGCAGAACAAGCATATTTAATAAAATAATAATTATAGAAGCAAAACTCCCACTAGATTATTAAAAAGTGAGAGTTTTGTTTTTGTATTGTAAAAAATATATAACTTAACTAAATATAAAAAATTTGCAAAATGCAAGAAAATGTGGTATTATTAATATGATGGTAATAACCATGTAGAAACCGTTATAAAAGTATCACTTAAGGAGGAATAAACTATGAAACGGTATAAAAAATTTGTGCTTGAGGCAGAAAAGAGTATAAACTTTGAAGTCTCAGAGGGAACAAGTGGAGAGTTAATTATCAGAGCTCTAAACATTACTACATTCCATGTCTACTCTACAAACTATGTAAATCCTATAATTCCAGAAGGATATAAGCATGTCTGTGGAGAATGGAACAATGGATTTGTAATTGAAAGATGCTCTGATGGAAGCCAGTTTGTATGGATTCCTGTTGGAAGTCTTGACTCTAATGGAACACTTGATGGAGAACATTTTTCGGAGAAATTCGGCAGACGAAATTTCATGAACGATAAATTTTCGGATCATGAATTCAATGAAGCTTTAAATGGTGAACTGCTTGAACAACTTGAAAGTGTCAAAAAATATGGGGGATTTTATATTTCTCGTTATAACATTTCTAAGAGTTCAGCAGGAAAACCGCAGTCGGTAAAAGGAATTAGGCCGTGGGGAAAAATCAATTTTAATGATGCCAAGAAGATTGCATCTACTATCGAAGACAATGAAGCAGTTAAAAGTCATCTAACTTTTGGTGCAGAATATGATTCGGTATTAGAATGGTTTATCAAAACGGAAGTTAAAACTTTTGCTGAAATTGCAGAGGACTCTACTGAATGGGGCAATCATTGTAATACAGAGAATTCTCCAAAGAAAGTAGTTGAAACAGGAAGCAGAGAAAAATGGTGTGCTGTGCTAATAACATCTACGACTTAGCAGGTAATGTGGATGAATGGACACAAGAACAGCACAACAGTTTAAACCGTGTTCTCCGCGGTGGTGATGTAACCTATGATGGGGACACTTGTCCTGTCGCCTATCGCATGATTGACAATCCTAGTGACCAAGGGGTCGACATTGGTTTTCGTTGCACGCTTTATATTAAGTAGCACTGACCACTATAAAACTATACTGATTTGTTTCCAAAAGCAGATGGAGGGAGAGAACTTTGAGATTTCAGAGTTCCTCCTTCTTTTTTATAAACCTTGTCAAGGTTAGTGTGTAAATTTTTTTATATGAATTTTACAGTAGTGATATAGTAAATATAAAAACTATATCACTTTTTATAGTATGACGGGCGTGTCATAAATCTAGGGTGAAAGTCCCAAGAGGCGTATTTGTCGTGAACTCGATAGCATATTGTAGGAAAGGATATATGTTTATTTCACATTCGAAAATTTTACAAAATGCAATAACCAAAGAAGGATTAGAAAATCCAAATAAAAACTATTATCCAGTAACAAATGACGAGACAAATCTCAAAAAATGGTAGAAATTTTTAAAAAAATATGATAATATGATACATATCATAAAAATAGGAGAGACAAAAATGTTAGAAAAAATAAACTCACCAGAAGACATAAAAAAACTAAATATAGAAGAAAAAAAGCAACTAGCAGAAGAAATAAGAAAATATATAATAGAAGTAGTAGCTGAAAATGGAGGACATCTGGCATCAAACTTAGGAGTAGTAGAATTAACACTAGCACTACACAGTACATTTAATACACCAAAAGACAAAATAGTATGGGATGTAGGACACCAGTCATATACACACAAAATAATAACGGGAAGAAGGGAACAATTCAAAACACTCAGAAAATTAGATGGATTAGCAGGATTTCCAAAAACAAGTGAATCTGAATACGACAGCTTTAACACAGGACACAGCAGTACATCAATATCAGCAGCACTAGGAATGGCAAGAGCAAGAGATTTAAAAGGAGAAAACAACCAGGTAATAGCAGTGATAGGAGATGGAGCATTAACAGGAGGAATGGCACTAGAAGCTTTAAATGACACAGGATTTAGTAAAACACATATGACAGTAATATTAAATGACAATGAAATGAGCATATCAAAAAACATTGGTGGCCTAAATATGTTTTTAAGTAAATTAAGGACAAAAAAACTATACACAAAATCAAATTTATCAGGAAAGAAAATAATTAGCAAAATACCAGTTATAGGAAAACCAACAGTAAAAATAGTACAAAGACTAAAAAGAAGCATAAAACAACTAATAATACCAAAAATGTTCTTTGAAGATATAGGATTTACATATTTAGGACCAGTTGATGGGCATGACATTGAACAATTAGAAAATATTATGAGGCTTAGCAAACAAGTACAAGGACCTGTTTTAATACATGTACTAACTAAAAAAGGAAAAGGATACAAAATAGCAGAAAAAAATCCAGATAAATTTCATGCAACAGCCCCATTTGATATTGAAACAGGAAAAACAAAAAAAGAAAAGAAAAAAGATTATTCAAAAATATTCGGGGAAAAATTAGTAGAACTAGCAAAAAAAGATGAAAGAATAGTAGCAATTACAGCATCAATGAAAGATGGAACAGGACTTACAAAATTTGCAAAAGAATATCCAACAAGATTTTTTGATATAGGAATAGCAGAGCAACACGCATTAACAATGGCAGCAGGAATGGCAAAAGAAGGAATGATACCATTTGTACCAATCTATTCATCATTTTATCAAAGAGCATATGATCAAGTAATACATGACATAGCAATGCAGAATTTACCAGTAATAATGTGTGTAGACAGAGCAGGAATTATAGGAGCCGATGGAGAAACACATCAAGGAACACTGGACATGGCATTTTTTAGATTAGTACCAAATTTAACAATAATGGCACCAAAAGACTTCAAAGAACTAGAAAAAATGATGGAATTTGCTATAAAATTAAATAAGCCAGTAGTTATAAGATACCCAAGAGGTGGGGAAGATGAAAATGTCAAATTTGAAAAACATACAAATATAGAACTTGGAAAAGCAGAAATTCTAAAAGAAGGACAAGATGTAAGTATTATTGCAATAGGAAAAAAAGTTGCAGATGCAATGAAAATAGCTGAACAATTCGAAGAAGAAGGAATCAAAGCAGAGGTCATAAATGCAAGATTTTTAAAACCATTAGATGAAGAAACAATAAAAAAATCAATAGAAAAAACAAAAAATGTAATAACAATAGAAGATGGAACCAAAATTAATGGATTAGGCACAGCTATTGAAGAATTAATTGTGGAAAATGATTTACAAAATGTAAAATTCGAAAAACAAGCATGGCCAGATGAATTTTTAAAACAAGGAACAGAATGGAAATGTCATTTTGACGAAATATTGTCCCAAATAACAAAAAAAGAGGAGAAATAAATGGACAAACAAAAAATTTTAAGTGAGTATAAAAAACAGGAAGACAAAATATTATTAGCACAAGTATTAGATAAAATTGAATTCTCAAAACAAAGAGAAAAACTAGAATATACAGATTTTTTAGATATGTATCAAGTTGCATTAGTAAAATCTTTCATGAAAAAAAATGAATTTGAAAATTATGTTTTATATGGAGGTTTTGAAAATGCTGAAAGAAATGTACTTATAATATATCCTGAAAAATACAATATGAAAATGGTAGAAAAAAATTATTCAAAAATAATTAAGGTTATAAGAATTTCACTTGAAGAGGAAGAAAAAGGAAAATATACACATAGAAATTATTTAGGTGGAATTGTTAAACTTGGAATGAAAAGAGAAAAAGTAGGAGATATAATTGTTTCAGATGATGGTGCAGACATTTTGGTAAAAGAAGAAACTGCTGAGACATTGAGACAAGAATTAGGAACATTAACAAGATTTGAAAATGCTAAAATTGAGATTGTAGAATTGCAAGAATTAAAAGAACAAGAAATTAAAGTAGAAGAACTAAATATAATTGTTCCATCATTAAGACTTGATAATTTTGTTTCAGATTTAGCAAGAACTTCTAGAAGCAAAGCTGTACAAATTATAGATAGTGAAAGAGTTTTTATTAATGGTCAAAATGAAACAAAAGCTTCTAAACAAGTTAAAGTAGGAGATGTTATTACTATCAGAGGCAAAGGAAGATTTGTTGTTAAGGAGTTTGGCGGAAATACTAGAAGCGGTAGAACTGTTGTAAAAATTGAAAAATATGTATAAAATTTTATCCTTTTCAGGATATATAATTTAAATAAAAATAGGAGAATTTAAAATGATAATAGGAATAGATATTGATGATACTTTAACTGATATAAGAGATAAAGTAGGAGAAGAAGCATTAAAATATGCTCAAAGTTTAAACAAAGATGTTAATGAAGAAAAAATAGTTTGGGATAAAAATAATAATGGAAGTAGTTTCAGGGAAAGATATAATTTAAATTATGATGAACTTTTATACTTTTTTAGAAATATCCAAGAAAATATAACAAAAACAGCAAAACCAAGAGAAGATGTTGTAGAAGTAATAAAAAAATTGAGAGAAGATGGTCATAAAATATATATTGTAACAGCAAGAGATAGTGAATTTCACAATGATCCATATGAATTAAGTGAAACATGGCTTAATAAGAACAATATAGAATATGATAAACTAATTGTTAATGCAAGAGATAAAGCAAAGGTATGTAAAGAACAAGGGGTTGATTTATTTATTGATGATAAATTATCAAATTGCATGGAAGTTTCAAATGAAAATATTATAACAATAAGAATAACAAACTATACAGACAAACATCAAGACATAATAAATAAGAAAAATTGGAAAGAAATTTATGAATATATAAAACAACTATAATATAATTATTATAGTTGTTTACTCATTATAATAGCATCACTTTCTCCATTATAATATTTCTTTCTAATACCTAAATTATCAAAAGAAAATTTATCATATAGATGAATAGCTGAAAGATTATTTTCATTAACCTCCAAAGTAACACTCTTTAAATTTAAATTTTTAGAATATGAAATTAAATTATCTAAAAGAATAGAGCCAATTCCATTATGCCTAAAAGGCTTTCTAACAACGATATTCATAATATCAGCTTCATCTAAAATAACCTTTAAACAAGCAAAACCAATAATTTGATTTTCATCATTTTTTGCAACAACAACATATGAATTCTCACATTCTAATTCATCTTTTAAAACATCATAACTCCAAAAATTATCAAAATCAGAATCTAAAACATTTTTAATACTTTCTAAATCTTCAATAGACATTTTACTAATTTTATTTAATTTTTTTTCTAATTGAATTTGAGCCTGAGGCTTTTTTAAATATAATGGCAATATATCTTCACCAACTTTATTTTGATTAGCAAATTTTTTATAACCTGCAATACCTAAATTTTCAATATTTAAGTAAGAACAAGGAACTTTTTCAAAATTGTTTAAATCAGCATTATTAGTATAGAAATTACACAATTTTTCATTAGAAATTCCATCACCAACAAAAGAAATAGAATTGCTAGAATATTGAGTTCCTAATAAATTTAAAACATCATCAACAGGCATAGCACAAGGTTCTTGCAAGACATTGTAAAGACCATTTTTTAGCTCATATAAAGCAAAATAGCAATTATCATTTTTACAATCAATAGTACTACAAATAATTCCATCATTTTTGATATTATAAGCTAAAACTTCAAGGCTAGAAATGCCAACACAAGGAATATTCAAGCTATCTGAAAAAGCCTTACAAGAAGCAATACCGATTCTTATACCTGTAAAAGAACCAGGACCAATGTCAGAAACTAATAAATCAATGTTATTTAAAGTTAAATCACATTCTTTTAATAATTGTTGAATTAGAGGCATCAATGTTTCAGAATGTGTTAAACCATTATCTAATTCTAATTTTTTTATCAAATTTGTATCTTCTAAAATTGCAACACTGCACAATTTACTAGAAGTATCAATAGCTAAAACTTTCAAAATTATTCTCCTTTCAAACTTTCAATAATATTATCATATTTTTTACCAATAGATTGAATATTCAAAACTCTTTCATTTTCATATGATTCATCCCTAGAAAAATTAATTTTGATATATTCATTTGGAAGAGCATCTTGAATTAACTCACCCCATTCAACTAAACAAATGCCATTTTCAAAATATTCGTCTCCTCCAATAGCATAAAATTCAGAAGAATCTTCTAATCTATAAACATCAAAATGATAAATATTGATATTATCTTTTTTATATTCATTAACAATAGTAAATGTAGGACTTGAAATCTCATCTTCTAATCCAAAATATGTTAAAAAACCCTCTGTAAATTTTGTTTTTCCAGAACCTAAGTCCCCACAAAGTACTATCAAATCGCCTTTTTTAAGCATTGAAGCCATTTTGAATGCTATTTTTTTTGTATCATTCTCAGACTTTGAATTATATATATAACTTTGCATCTCAATCTCCTTTTTCTGTTAGTTGTTTTTTAATAAAATTATATAAATTATAAATTGTAATTATTATAATATAAAAAAATAAAAAATTCAATGAAATGTATTGATAAAATTTATAAATTGTAATATAATCGTAACGAAAATGTAACAAAAGTGAAACAAATAAAAAAAGAAGGGAAGAAGTTACATGTTAAAATTCGGATTTGGACAAGATGTAGGAATAGATTTAGGAACAGCAACAGTCATAGTATATATAAAAGGAAAAGGAATAGTATTAAGAGAACCATCAGTAGTAGCAGTAGATAGAAACACAGGAGACGTACTAGCAGTAGGTGGAGAAGCAAGAAGAATGATAGGAAGAACACCAGGAAACATTACAGCAACAAGACCATTAAGAGATGGTGTAATATCAGACTACACAGTAACAGAAAAAATGTTAAAACACTTTATTGGAAAAGTATGTGGAAAATCAATATTTGCACCAAGAATAATGATATGTATACCATCACAAGTAACAGAAGTTGAGAAAAAAGCAGTAATAGACGCAGCAATACAAGCAGGAGCAAGAAAAGTATATCTAATAGAAGAACCAATAGCAGCAGCAATAGGAGCAGGAATAGACATATCAAAACCATGTGGAAATATGGTAGTAGATATTGGTGGAGGAACAACAGATATAGCAGTAATATCTTTGGGAGGCTCAGTAGTAAGCACATCATTAAAAGTTGCAGGAGACAAGTTTGATGAATATATAATAAAATATATTAAGAAAAAACATAATATAGCAATAGGAGAAAGAACAGCAGAAGACTTAAAAATCAATGTAGGATGTGTATATCCAAAAATACAAGATGCAGAAATGGATATTAGAGGAAGAGATTTAACAACAGGATTACCAAAAACAGCAACAATCCATTCAAGTGAAATGCTAGAAGCATTAATAGAACCAGCGATGATGATAGTAGATGCAGTTCACAGTGTATTAGAAAAAACACCACCAGAACTAGCAGCAGACATCAGTGACAAAGGAATATATATGACAGGCGGAGGGTGTTTAATAGACGGATTAGATAAATTGCTACAAGAAAAAACAGGAATAAATGTAATGATAGCACAAGATTCAATATCATGTGTAGCGTTAGGAACTGGAAAAGCATTAGACAACTTAGATTCATTAGATGGAAAATCAAAATAAAAAATGTGAACCAACAGGAACGTTCTTTAATTGGTTGAAAATTTAAAAACCAACAGGAACGTTTTTTAATGGATTAAAAAATGAGAGGAAAAATAAAATGAGTAAAGTAGTAAAATTCATAACCTTGGGCTGTAAAGTAAATCAATATGAAACAAATGCAATGGCACAAAAATTCTTAGAAAAAGGATATCAAATAATAGAAGAAGAAACACCAGAAAATGAAGAAATTAAACCAGACATCTGCATAATAAATACATGTACAGTAACAAATATGTCAGATAGAAAATCAAGACAAATGTTAAGAAGGATGAAAGAAAAAAATCCAAATACAATTGTAGTAGCTGTTGGATGTTATGCACAAGTTGCAAAAGAAGAACTATCAAAAATTTCAGAAATAGACCTAGTTTTAGGAAATAATGAAAAAGTTGAAATTGTAAGACATGTAGAAGAATATATAAACAATCATATAGATAATGTGGAATTGGAAGATGTCATGTATTCAAAAGAATTTTCTGACTTTGGAAATGTAACATATACAGAAAAAACAAGAGCAGTTATCAAAATTCAAGATGGATGTGATAGATTTTGTTCATATTGTATAATTCCATATGCACGTGGAAGGGTAAGAAGCAGAAAGCCTGAAAGCATAGTATCCGAAATTACACAAATTGCATCAAATGGAATAAAAGAAGTTGTAATAACAGGAATTCATATAGCATCATATGGAAAAGATTTTTCAATGAGCAAAGATCCAGAATTACAAAATTATAAATTAATAGATCTATTAGAAGAAATAAATTCTATAAATGGAATTCAAAGAATAAGATTAGGATCAATAGAACCACTTCTTATAACAGAAGAATTTGTTGAAAGACTTAAAAAACTAGAAAAAATATGTCACCATTTTCATTTGTCACTACAAAGTGGATGTGATGAAACACTTAAAAGAATGAACAGAAGATATACAACAGAACAATTTAAAGAAATTGTTAGATTGTTAAGAAATGCATATGATGATGTTAATTTAACAACAGATGTAATTGTTGGATTTCCAGGTGAAACAGATGAAGAATTCAGCAAAACATATAAGTTTCTAGAAGAAATCAAATTTTATAAAATGCATATATTCAAATATTCACCAAGAAAAGGAACAAAAGCAGCAGTTATGCCAAATCAAATTAGTGGAGATATAAAAGAAGAAAGAAGCAGAAAATTAATAGAATTGTCAGATAAAAATGAAATAGAATACAATGAGTCTTATATCGGAAAAAATGTTGAAGTATTATTTGAAGAAGAAAAAGACGGAATTTTTAAAGGACATACACAAAATTACATAATGGTATATTGCGAATTAAACAAAAATTTAGAAAATCAAGTTATAAGTGTTCGATGTGAAAAAGCAGAACAAGAACATATTTTAGGAAATTTCATAGTACAGCAATAACAATTGTTACAAAATAAAAATGAAAAATGTAACAAAATTGTAATATTTATGTAATGAAAACTTAATACAAAAAAACAACAAAAAACTTGATATTTAAATCTATTTATAGTATAAATTTAATAGAGAGAATAAAATACAAAGGAGGAACAGCAGATGGCAGATATAAATCAAGAATCAGGTGTATTCGGTGGAATTTCATTTGAAAATGAAATAAACGAAAATAATGTTGTAGAAAATGCAGGAACAATAAGAAACGAAGCATTACCAGCAAAAACAGGATTTTGGCAAAAATTCAAAGCATTCTGGCTACAAGACATTGATTGGAATAAAGAAATTAAAGTAGAATTAACACCAGCTCAACAAAAAGTTGAAGATGACATAAATGAATTTTTACACCAAGAAATTACTTGGGAAAAAGTACATAACTTTTTATTCCAAGAAGTTACTTTTGGAAAGAAAAACTAAAACAAATGTAAATTTTTAGTGAAAAAATAAAAAAAGTATAGCATATCCAAAATATATATGTTATACTTTTTTTGTTGTATAAGAGATAGAAAAATTGAAGGAGAAATTAACTAAGCGAAGTGGAGTGAAAGAAAAAAGATGGCAAAGAGTAAAACAGTATTCGTATGTAATGAATGTGGATATGAATCAGGAAAATGGCTAGGAAAATGTCCAGCATGTGGAAACTGGAATACATTTTTTGAGCAAAAAATAGTAGAAAATAAAAACAGCACATTAAAAGCAGAAAAAAACACAAATAATACACCACAAAAACTAGACTCATATGAAGCAAAAGAAACAATAAGAACATCAACAGGATTTGATGAATTAGACAGAGTATTAGGAGGAGGACTTGTCAAAGGTTCACTAATCTTATTAGGAGGAGAACCAGGAATAGGAAAATCAACACTCATTTTACAATTATGTGATAAAGTAAAAGGAGAAGGACAAGTATTATATGTTTCAGGAGAAGAATCAGCAGAACAAATAAAATTAAGAGCAGACAGATTGCGGAATTCACAACGAAAACATTTTATTTTTAGGTGAAACAGATATTGATGTTGTAAATCAGAATATCATAAATTTAAATCCTAAATTAGTAATAATAGACTCAATACAAACAATGTATTCAGAAGAAATTTCGGCAGCAGCAGGAAGTGTAAGTCAAGTAAGAGAAATAACATCACAAATAATGAGAGTATGTAAATCAAGAAATATAACAACAATAATAATAGGACATGTAACAAAAGACGGAAATATTGCAGGACCAAGAGTCTTAGAACACATGGTAGATACAGTTTTATATTTGGAAGGTGAAAGATATTTTTCATACAGAATACTAAGAGGAGTAAAAAACAGATTTGGTTCTACAAATGAAATTGGTATGTTTGAAATGAGAGGAGAAGGAATGTGTGAAATAACAAATCCATCAGATGTATTAATTTCAGAAAGAGAAGATAATCCACCAGGATCATGTATAGTTTCTTGTATGGAGGGAACTAGGTCAATGCTAGTAGAGTTACAAGCTTTGACATCACAAAGTATATTTGGGTATCCAAAAAGAACTGCAAATGGTATAGATTACAATAGATTAGCATTATTGATAGCAGTTCTGGAAAAAAGAGCGGGTTTAAACTTAGGAAATCAAGATGTTTATTTAAATGTTGTTGGAGGATTGAAAATAAATGAGCCATCAATTGATTTAGGAATTTTGATGGTAACAGCATCTAGTTTTAAGAATAAGCCGATTGAAAAAGGTGTTGCTATAATGGGAGAAGTTGGGCTTACAGGTGAAGTTAGAAGAATCAATATGATTGAAAAAAGATTAAAAGAAGCGGAAAAATTAGGATTTAAGAAATGTATAATTCCAGAAAGTAACAAAAAAAGCTTGAAAGAAAATTTTAAATTAGATATAATAGGGGTCAAAGATGTAAATGAAGCAATGAAAATGTGCTTTTAAAGATTCGACCAATGGCAATATTCATAAATTGGTCAAAAAAGAAGGGAGAGAAAAATGACAGCAGACTTACTTAAATTGATAGCACCAGGAACACCAATAAGAGATGGACTGGAAAACATATTAAGAGCAAAAACAGGAGCACTACTTCTAATAACAGACAACAATGATGTAATAAAAGAAGTGGTAGATGGTGGATTTTATATAAATGAAGAATATACTTCTTCTAAATTATATGAATTAGCCAAAATGGATGGAGCAATTGTTTTAAGCGGAGATTTAAAAAGAATACTGTTTGCAAATGCACAACTTATACCTTCAAGAGAAATAGAAACAAGAGAGACTGGAACAAGACATAGAACTGCTGAAAGAACAGCAAAACAAACAGGAGAATTAGTAATAAGCATATCACAAAGAAGAAACATAATTACAATATTCAAAGGTGATTTTAGATATATATTAGAAGATACAAATGCTGTATTAAATAAAGCAAATCAAGGAATTCAAACATTAGAAAGATATAAAAAAGTATTTGATAACAGACTTTCAATATTAAATGAATACGAATTCAATGATATAGTAACACTAAAAAATGTAATTGACGTAATACAAAGAGCTGAAATGGTACGAAGAATATCTGATGAAATAAAAAATCAAATTTATGAACTTGGTGTTGATGGAAGACTTGTAAGTATGCAATTACAGGAATTAATGGGTGGATTAGAAAAAGAAGAAGAACTGATTATAAAAGATTATATAGTTTTATCAAAATCTTCAAAGAAAAAGAAGACACCAGAAAAAGTGATAGAAGAATTATCAAAAATGCAATATGAAGAAATGACAAGAGAGAATACGATTGCCAAACTACTTGGATATGAGACATTTGACAATTATGATGAGGTTGGTGTATATACAAGAGGGTACAGAATTCTTAATAAAATACCAAGAATGCCATCAAACATTGTTGAAAATTTGATATCATCATTTAAATCATTCCAACATGTACTTGCAGCAGATATAGAAAGTCTAGATGAGGTTGATGGAATTGGTGAAGTTAGAGCTAGAACAATTAGACAAGCTTTAAGAAGAATGCAAGAACAATTTATGTTTGAATAATAAAAAAATGTAATATAAAAGGAGAGAAAATAATGAAAAACTTAGGAAAAATAATTTGGATAATAGCAATGATTGCTATTATAATATTAATAGGAGTTGTAGGATTTGGATATTACAAAAAAGCAACATTTAAAAGCAAAAATCCAGTAGCAACAATGGAAGTTGAAAACTTTGGAACAATAAAAATGGAATTATATCCAGACCAAGCACCAGAAGCAGTGTCTAATTTTATAGCATTAGCAAATAATGGATTTTATGATGGAACACAATTCCACAGAATAGAAAAAGACTTTATGATTCAAACAGGGTCAAAAGATGGAGATGGAACAACAGGTGCAAAAATAAGTGATTTAAAAGAAGGTGGAGAAGAAACTGATTATACAATAAAAGGTGAATTCTTAGCAAATGGAGTAACAAACACAATTAAATTTGAAGAAGGAACTGTTGCAATGGCAAGAGCTAATTATACACAATATTCATCAAGCTTAAAATCAGAATCTTATAATTCAGCATGTTCACAATTTTTTATAATGACTAAGGAAAATACAAATTTAAATGGATATTATGCAGCATTTGGTAAAGTAACAGAAGGATTAGACGTTGTACATAAAATAGAAGAAGTTGAAGTTAAAGTTGCAGAAGGACAAGAAAATATTGAAAACGCAGAAGTTAGTACACCAGTTAATCCACCAAAAGTAACATCAATAAGAGTTGAAACATATGGAATCAATTATGGATTACCAGAAACATTAACACCATTTGATTATATGTCTTGGCTATATAAACAAAATGGAATAAATCAAAAAAAATAAGAAAAACACTTGCCAAATTAAATGGCAAGTGCTAAAATAATAATAGATTAAAAAAAAACCGCATTTGCCGGAAAGTTTTTTTAATCTTTTTTTATTTTTATAAAAGAGAAATGAGACAAAAGCAATATTTTTTTTATTTTTAGAAGGAGGAAAGAATGAACACAAAATACATATTTGTAACAGGTGGAGTAGTATCAGGGCTAGGAAAAGGAATAACAGCAGCATCACTAGGAAGATTATTAAAAAATAGAGGATATAAGGTAACAATACAAAAATTTGACCCATATATAAATGTGGACCCAGGAACAATGAATCCATATGAACATGGAGAGGTTTTTGTAACAGATGATGGAGCAGAAACAGATTTAGACTTAGGACATTATGAAAGATTTATAAATGAGAATTTGACAAAAAATTCAAGTATCACAATGGGAAAAATATATTCAGAAGTAATTGAAAAAGAAAGAAGAGGAGATTACCTAGGAAAAACAGTACAAGTAATTCCACACATTACAAATCAAATAAAAGAAAAAATTTATGGATTTGAAAATACAGATACAGACATAGTAATTTCAGAAGTTGGTGGAACAGTAGGAGATATTGAAGGTCTATCAATAATTGAAGCAATTAGACAAGTTGGATTAGAAAAAAATCCGGAGGATGTATGTTTTATACATGTAACATTATTGCCATACATATTTGGCTCAAATGAGATAAAATCAAAACCAACACAACACTCAGTAAAAGAACTTCAAAGCTATGGAATAATACCAGATATTTTAGTGTGTAGAACAGAACAAGACATACCAGAAAATATTAGAGAAAAATTAGCACTATTTTGCAATGTTAGAAAAACAAGTGTTATTCAAAATAAAACAGCAGATTGTTTATATGCAGTTCCACTAATGCTTGAAGAAGAAGGACTAGCAAGAGAAGTTTGCAATCATTTGAAATTAGATAGATATATTCCTGATAATAGAAAATGGGAAGAAATGATAGAAAAAATAAGAAAAATAGATAAAAACAACAAAGTTAAAATAGCAATAGTTGGAAAATATATCAAACTAGAAGATTCATATATATCAGTAATCGAAAGTGTTAAACATGCAGGATTCGCAAATGACGTAGAAACAGAAATTAAATTGATAGATGCTGAAAAAATAACAAAAGATACAGCTGATGAAATGTTGAAGGATTTTCAAGGAATTATTGTTCCAGGTGGATTTGGAAATAGAGGAATAGAAGGTAAAATAGAAACAATTAAATATGCAAGAGAAAATAAGATTCCATTTTTGGGAATTTGCTTAGGAATGCAAATGGCTGTTGTTGAATATGCAAGAGATGTTCTAGGTTTAAAAGATGCAAATTCACAAGAATTTGATGAAAATTCAAAAGATCAAGTAATTCATATTATGGAAAATCAAAAATCAGTAAACAAAAAAGGTGGAACTATGAGGCTTGGAAGTTATCCTTGTGTTATTAAAGAAGGAACTTTGGCTGAAAAAATTTATGGTACAAGAGAAATTGCTGAAAGACATAGACATCGTTTTGAGTATAATAATGATTATAAAGAAAGACTTGAAAATGCAGGTTTGATTTGCTCAGGTACTTCTCCTGATGGTGAATTGGTTGAAATTGTTGAGCTTTCTCAAAATGAACATCCATTTTTTATTGCAGGTCAATTCCATCCAGAGTTGAAGTCTAGACCTAATAAACCAGCTCCTTTGTTTGTTGAATTAGTAAGAGTTGCAAAAAATAGATAATATTTGATATAAAAAATTTACATAATTTGCAAATCTGATAGAAATATGATATAATTAAAACGTAATAAAAATTTTATATTTATGGAGGAAATACAGATGAAAAAAAATCCAAACGACAATTACTGCATTACTGAAAATGAAATAATACTAGAGGATGATGATACGGGAAACCAGCTAATATTTTTCATAGACAAAGAAAATGGATTAGTAATACGGTCATTTATGGAAGATGAGATAAACTTCATAATCAACCAATATGACAATATAACAGCAAGTGAAAAAAGGCGTAAGAAAAGGGAATTAAATGAGGAACTTCCAAAAGAGAAATCTCAGTATAATTACTTTGTTGTTGAAAAAATTGAAGGAGAAAATTTAAAAAGAAAAAAACTGAATACACTCTATGGACTTCCGAGGACAGCGATAGGACTAGGAGAAAGGTATTGGAGTGGTAATGGATTAACAAACTTTGGTGAAAGAATTGAATTGCATATATATGACAAATATCAACAATATACAATTCCTTCACAAATATCTTTAATAAAACTGACACAAAAGTTAGGATTAAAAGGTCGAGCATATATAGAAAAATGACCTCCATCAAAGAGCCTAGAGTATTCTAGGCTCTTTTTCTTGATTTAAAAGTAAACTATTAAAAAATATAAAATAAAAAGTTGATTTTATAAAAATGTTCTATAAAAATCAGAATAAACATATAATATAACGTCAAATGTGAATTCTATGTGAATTTTAGCAAACTCTATTGACAATTGCTAAAAAAAGGTATAAATTATTAGCAGTTAAATAAAAAGAGTGCTAACAACAAAATAAAACATTCTTAAATGGAAAAATTAAAGGAGGTAATATCATGATTAAACCATTAGGAAGTAGAGTATTAATAAAAATGAAAGAAGGCGAAGAAACAACAAAAAGTGGAATAATCTTAGCAAGCAGTGCCCAAGAAAAACCACAAATCGCAGAAGTAATAGAAGTAGGACCAGGAGAAAAAATAGACGGAAAAAATGAAGAAATGTATGTAAAAAAAGGAGACAATATAATAGTAAGCAAATATTCTGGAACAGAAGTAAAATATGAAGGAACAGAATATTTAATAGTAAAGCAAGACGATATTTTAGCAATAGTAGAATAAAAAGGTAAGGAGTGAATAAAAATGGCAAAACAAATTAAATTTGGAGAAGATGCAAGAAAATCTTTATTAGAAGGAGTTAATAAATTAGCTGATACAGTTAAAGTTACATTAGGACCAAAAGGAAGAAATGTAGTATTAGACAAAAGTTTTGGAGCACCACTAATTACAAATGATGGTGTTACAATAGCAAAAGACATTGAATTAGAAGATAAATTTGAGAACATGGGAGCAAGACTTGTAAAAGAAGTTTCAGAAAAAACAAATGATGTTGCAGGTGATGGTACTACAACAGCAACAGTTTTAGCTCAAAGTATGATTAAAGAAGGAGTTAAAAATGTAGCAGCAGGAGCTGACCCAATGGCAATGAAAAGAGGAATTGACAAAGCTGTTAATTCAGCAGTTGAAGAATTGAAAAAAATAAGTGTTCCAGTAAATGGAAAAGAGGATATAGCAAGAGTTGCAAGTATATCTGCAAACAATGATGAAGTTGGAGAATTAATTGCAGAAGCTATGGAAAAAGTTTCAAAAGATGGAGTCATCACAATCGAAGAATCAAAAACATCAAATACAGAATTAAATGTAGTTGAAGGTATGCAATTTGATAAAGGATATGTATCTCCATATATGGTAACAGATACAGAAAAAATGGAAGCAGTTGTTGATAATCCATATATTTTAATTACAGATAAGAAAATAAGTAATATTCAAGAAATATTACCATTACTAGAAAACTTGATGCAACAATCAGGAAAATTAGTAATAATCTGTGACGACATAGAAGGGGAGGCACTTTCAACATTAGTTCTTAATAAATTAAGAGGTGTATTAAATGTTGTAGCAGTTAAAGCACCTGGATTTGGTGATAAGAGAAAAGCAATGCTTCAAGATATAGCGATTTTAACAGGTGGAGAAGTTATAACATCAGATTTGGGACTTGAATTAAAAGATACACAAATTGAACAATTAGGTAGAGCAAGACAAGTAAAAGTTCAAAAAGAAAATACAATAATTGTTGATGGAGCAGGAGATAAACAACAAATTGCTGATAGAGTAGGACAAATAAAAGCCCAAATAAATGAAACTAAGAGCGAATATGACAAAGAAGGATTACAAGAAAGACTTGCTAAAATGGCAGGAGGAGTTGCAGTAATTGAAGTTGGTGCAGCGACTGAAACTGAAATGAAAGATAAAAAATTAAGAATTGAAGATGCACTTTCTGCAACAAAAGCAGCAGTTGAAGAAGGTATAGTTGCAGGTGGTGGAACAGCATTAATAAATGTAGCACCAGCAGTTGAAAAAACAGTAAATGAATTAACAGGTGGAGAAAAATTAGGCGCAACAATAGTATTAAAGGCATTAGAAGAACCTGTAAAACAAATAGCAAGAAATGCAGGATTAGAACCAGCAGTAATTGCTGATAATGTTAAAAAATCAGAAGTTGGTGTAGGATTTGATGCAAGTAAAGAAGAATATGTTGATATGAAAAAATCAGGAATTGTAGATCCAACAAAAGTTACAAGAAGTGCTTTACAAAATGCAGCATCAATTGCATCAATGGTTATTACAACAGAAAGCTTAGTTGCAGATATTCCAGAAAAAGATTGTCATTGTGGTCATGATAATGGAATGGGTGCAGCAGGAATGGATGGAATGTATTAATAAAAATCCACGAAAAATGTACAAAAACTTAATGTACAAAAAAATAAGCAAAAAAATTTAAAAAATTTTAAAAAACTCTTGACAGTTATAAAAAAATCATTTATAATCTATAACTGTCAGGAACAATGCAGGTGTAGTTCAATGGTAGAACCTCAGCCTTCCAAGCTGATGACGTGGGTTCGATTCCCACTACCTGCTCCATATTTTTTTATAAATGGAGCAAATGACAAATAAATTAAATAATGCAGGTGTAGTTCAATGGTAGAACC
>FR901961.1 GCA_000438255.1 Clostridium sp. CAG:389 | reverse complement strand
GGTAATGGTAAGTTGTGGAACAATGGAAAAGTCTAATATAATAACAGTAGCATGGACAGGAATACTAAATACAGACCCTGCTATGGTGTATATATCAGTTAGACCAACAAGATACTCATACAAATTAATAAAAGAACAAGGAGAATTTGTAATAAATTTAACAACTAATGAACTTGTTAAAGCAACTGATTGGTGTGGGGTTAAAACAGGAGAAAAATTCGATAAATTCAAAGAAATGAACTTACACAAAGAAAAGGCAAATTTTGTAAAATGTCCAATGATTAAGGAAAGTCCAGTATCTGTTGAATGTAAAGTAAGAGAAATAAAAGAATTAGGAAGTCACACTATGTTTATTGCAGATGTTTTAGCAATAAATAGTGATGAAAAATATATAGATAATAAAGGAGCATTTGATATTTCGAAATGTAACTTGATTTCTTATGCTAATGGGGGATATTATTCAATGGGGAAAAAACTAGGAAAGTTTGGTTTTTCTGTCCAAAAGAAAAAATCTAAAAAATAGACAATTTTTTATTAGAAATCCATTGACATAAATAGAAAAAAGTGGTAAAATATTTTAGCGTATGTATATTACGGACATACGATCACATCGTTTAAAAAATAAAAAAGTATGGTAATTCGGAGGTGTATTAAAATGGCAGCAAAAGGACCAAGAGAAAACATAACATTAGAATGTACAGAATGTAAAAATAGAAATTATGTAACTTCAAAAAACAAAAGAAATAATACTGATAGATTAGAATTAGTTAAGTATTGTAAATTCTGTAAAAAACGTACAACACATAAAGAAACAAAATAAAACATAGTATAAGCTATTTTAGGGAGGAAACAAAATGGCTAAAAAAAATGAAAAGAATAGTAAAGACAAAACAAGCTTTACAAAAAAATTTAAAGCAGAATTAAAAAAAGTAATTTGGCCAACACCAAAACAACTATTCAATAACACTGTTGCAGTATTAACAATAGTTATAATAACTGCAATTATAGTATTTGTATTAGATGTAGCTTTTGAATCTATAAACAAATTTGGAGTTAACAAATTAAAACAAGATATTGTTAATTCAGCATCAAATAATACAGTTGAAAATGAAGAAACAACTACAAATAATGATGTAGAAGAAAATACAGAACAAACTAATTCAGTAGAAAACAATATTGAAGAATAATGTTAACAATAAAAGGTCAAAAATATCAGAAGGAGGCTTAAAATAGATGTCTCAAAAAGATTACGATATGAATCCAAGATGGTATGTTGTACATACTTATTCAGGATATGAAAATAAAGTAAAAAAAGATTTAGAAAATACAATAAAAAACAGAGAACTTGAAGATTATTTCTTTGATATTATAGTTCCAATGGAAGAACAAATAGAAATAAAAGATGGAAAAAGAAAAACAAATTTAAAGAAAGTATTTCCTGGATATGTTTTAGTAAAAATGATTGTAACAGAAGAAACTTGGTACATAGTAAGAAACACAAGAGGTGTAACAGGATTCGTAGGTTCAGGAACAGATCCAATTCCATTGACAGAAGAAGAAATAAGAAACATGGGATTTGATGTATCAGAAATAAACGTTGATTATGAGTTAAATGAACAAGTAGAAGTTATGAATGGTCCATTTGAAGGATTTGTTGGTACAGTTCAAGAAATAAACAAAGAAAAACATAAAGTTAAAGTTTTAGTATCAATGTTTGGAAGAGAAACACCAGTAGTACTTGAGTTCTCACAAGTAAAAAAAGTTCAATAATAAAATAATAGGAAAATTTTAGAGGAGGTGCCAATAAAATGGCAGAAAAAGAAATTTCAAATATAATTAAATTACAAATAGAAGCAGGAAAGGCAACACCAGCTCCACCAGTAGGACCTGCCTTAGGTTCAAGTGGTGTTAACATTATGCAATTCGTAAAAGAATTCAATGATAGAACTGCAAATCAACCTGGAATGATAATACCAGTTGTTATAACAGTATATAAAGATAAATCTTTTGAATTTATAACAAAAGTACCACCAGTAGCAGTTTTAATAAAAAAGGCAATAAAAATTGAAAAAGGTTCAGGAAAACCAAATAAAGATAAAGTAGCTAAAATAACTAAAGAACAAGTTAAAGCTATTGCTGAACAAAAAATGCCAGACTTAAATGCTGCATCATTAGAAACAGCTATGAGCATGGTAGAAGGTACTGCTAGATCAATGGGTGTAGTAGTTATCGATTAGTTTATATATTGATTAATTCAAATAAAATGTCATATGTTATATACAAGATATATACATATAAATGAAATTTATTTGTTTAATAAATTAAAAATATAAATATTGGGAGAGTAAAACTCGTTAGAACCAAAGGAGGTAAAAAAATGAAAAAATTAGCAAAAAGATATGCTGAAAGTTCAAAATTAGTGGACAAAAACAAAGAATATGAAATTAAAGAAGCTTTAGACTTAATTGAAAAAATGCCAAAAGCTAAATTTGATGAAACAGTTGAATTACATGTTAAATTAGGTGTAGATTCAAAACATGCTGACCAACAAGTTAGAGGTACAGTAGTACTTCCAAATGGTACAGGTAAAACACAAAAAGTATTAGTATTCGCAAAAGGACCAAAAGCAGAAGAAGCTGAAAAAGCAGGAGCTGACTTCGTTGGTGCAGAAGAATTAATACCAAAAATACAAAATGAAAACTGGTTTGATCCAGCAGCTGCAAAAGGTCAATACATTAGAAGTGTAGCAATATCTACTACAATGGGACCAAGTATGTATATTGATCAAAATTAGGTAAAGTATTAGGACCAAAAGGATTAATGCCAAACCCTAAATCTGGAACAGTTACAATGGATGTTACAAAAGCAATAAATGAAATCAAATCTGGTAAAGTTGAATATAGATTAGACAAAACAAACATTATTCACTTAGGATTTGGAAAAGTATCTTTTGGAGCAGACAAATTAGCAGAAAACTATGATACAGTAATGAATGCTATAATCAAAGCTAAACCAGCAGCTGCAAAAGGTCAATACATTAAGAGTGTTTCTATAACAACAACAATGGGACCTGGAATTTTCATTAACCAAAAATAGAATATTTAAGCCAAAGACAGTAGGCAAAAACAAGTCCTACCGAGGTTATAAAAATTATGTGTATATAAAGCACTTTTTATAATCTCGTATTAGGATATAAAAAGTGTTTTTAAATTTATTATTATAGATGGAATTAAGAATTATAAAATTCTTAAACCTCAAAAAAAATAGGAGGTGAAAATTAAAAATGGCAAGTGAAAAAATCTTAAATCAAAAGAAAGAAGAAGTAACAAAATTAGCTAACAAAATCAAAGAAGCTAAATTAGTACTTTTAACAGATTACAGAGGAATCAATGTTGAAAACGTAACAGAATTAAGAGCAGAATTAAGAAAAGCAAATGCTGAATATACTGTTATCAAAAACAACATAACAAGAAGAGCATTAACAGAAGCAGGAATCGAAGGTTTAGAATCTGAACTAGTAGGACCTACAGCTGTAATAATGAGTAATGAAGATTACTTAGAACCATCAAAAACAATTTATGAATTCACAAAAAACAATGAATATTATAAAATTAAAGGTGGAGTTATTGAAGGTAAAGTAATGACAGCAGAAGAAATCATAACATTAGCAAAATTACCATCAAAAGAAACATTACTATCTATGCTTGCTGGCGCATTACTTGCAAATATCCAAAAATTTGCAGTTGCACTTGATCAAGTTAGAATTCAAAAAGAAGAAGGTTCTGCAGAAGAAACAACAGCAGAAGCTTAGTTTTAAATTAGAATATTAGAGTTGCGAGCTTATATCGCTAAAAGTCATATATATGACTAATAAAAAAATAGGAGGATTATAAAATGAGTAAAGAAGAAATGATTGAAGAAATCAAAAAAATGACAGTAGTAGAATTATCAGAATTAGTTAAAGCTATCGAAGAAGAATTTGGAGTATCAGCAGTAGCAGCAGCTGCACCAGTAGCAGGAGCAGCAGCAGGAGAAGCAGCAGCTGAAAAAACATCTTTCAATGTTGTATTAAAAGAAGCAGGAGATCAAAAAATTAAAGTAATCAAAGTTGTTAGAGATGCAACAGGATTAGGATTAAAAGAAGCTAAAGAATTAGTTGATGGAGCACCAAAAACAGTTAAAGAAAACGTTTCTAAAGAAGAAGCAGAAGACTTAAAAGCTAAATTTACAGAAGTTGGAGCTGTTGTTGACTTACAATAATTTTTATAAAAAAAAGAACTATATTTTTTAATATAGTTCTTTTTTTGTAGATATTTGATATATATTATGTTATAATATCTAAAAACGATTTTGGGGGTAATATAAATGAATAAAGTAGGAATAATAGTTGCTATGGAAGAGGAAGAAGAAGCAATTTTAAATATAATGAATAATATAGAAGAAAAAGATGAATATGAAGTTACATTCAAAATTGGTCAAATCGGAAAAACAAAAGTTATAGTTGTAAAGTGTGGAGTAGGAAAAGTTAATGCAGCAAGAGTAACTCAAATCTTAATAGATAAATTCAATGTTGAATATGTAATAAATGTTGGTTCAGCAGGAGCACTAAATCCACTTTTAAATATTGGTGATATTGTAATAGGGGAAAAACTAATTCAACATGATTTTGATATAACAGCTTTTGACCACGATAAAGGCTATATAACAGGAGTAGGAGATTACATATGTAGTAATACTGATTTAATAGAAAAATTCAAAAATACAGCAAAATCATTAAAAAATGATAGCTATAAAATAACTAATGGTATAATTGCAACAGGTGATATTTTTTGCACAGATATTTCAATGAAAAATAAAATTTTTTCAAAGTTTAAGGCAGATTGTGTAGAAATGGAAGGTGCAGCAATAGCACAAGTTTGTTATTTAGATAAAATACCATTTATAGTAATAAGAAGCATTTCAGATTCACCAAATGGAAAAAATGAAATAGATTTTAATGAATTTATTGAATTAGCCTCTCAAAGGTGTGCAGAGATCATAAAAGAGTTTTTAAAATAAATTATAAAAAAGGAAAAAAATATGCAAAAAAGTTTTTTAAATAGGACACTAAAAGGTACAAAATTTTATATAGTATTAATATTAATATTTAGTGCAATATATTCAAGATTATTGGTATATATACCAATGTTTATACAATATGCACTTGATGGCGTAATAATGGGAAATGAAAACGTAATTCCAAATCTAATAAGAAACTTATTTTATTCAAATGGTAAGATATCAAAAATAATAGTTCTCGTTACAGTATTAGTAATGCTAAATATACTAGTCTTGATTGTAAATTATTTGAAGAGTAAGATTAATACAAAATTTAATTTGATAATAAATAGAAATGTTAAAGAATTAGTTTTAGAGCATATTCCAAAAATAAATTATATGCAATTCAGCAATATAGATAAATCAAATGTAATTCAAAGAGTTAATAATGATGCTACCACATATTCGGAATTTTTTAATTCTCAAATAAACTTATTTTTTGATACAATTTTTATTATTATATTTGCAGTAGCACAAACATTACAATTAAACAGTACAATTGGATTATTTATAGCTATAATATGTGGATTGATAGTAGCATTATCTATATGGTATTTTAGAGTATCAAAACCATTAGTAGAAGAAATTGTAGAAAATAATAGAGAAGTAATAAACAAAACCAGTATAGAAGTAGAAGAATCTAAAATGTTAAAAATATTTAACAGAAGAGATAAAGAAATTGAAAACTTCTCAAAAATGAATAGAGAGTATAAGAAAAAAGAAATAAAACTTGCAAAAATAAAAGTAATATATGGAATAGGCACACATACATTAAGAAATTTTAAAGAACCATTTATATTATTATGGGGTGGAATATTAGTTGTACAAGGTAAAATTACACTTGCAACTATATCAATTTTATTAACGTATGCAACAAAAATACTAGAATATGTATATCAATCAGTAGATAAGCTAAAAGCAATAAATGAATTTATTGTAGCATATAAAAAATTATCAAATTTAATGAGTTTAGAAGAAGACATAGAAAAAAATCCATATGTAGAACTAAATGGAGATATTGTTTTTGAAAATGTAAGTATCAAACTAAATAATAATACTATATTGGAAAATTTAAATTTTACTATTAATAAAAATGAAAATGTAGCAATTATAGGAGATAATGGTTCAGGGAAAACGGTTATTGCAAAAACTTTAATTGGTTTTTACGATTATACAGGAAATATATATATTGGACAATATAATATAAGAAATGTAAGTAAAAAAAGTTTGAGAGATTATATAGGAGTAGTTCTTCAAGACACATATTTATTTACAGACACAATAAAAGACAATATAAATATTACTAATCGTCTTATAAAAAATGAAGAAATAATAGAGGCTTGTAAATTAGCAGATATATATGAAGATATAAAAAAATTTGATAAAACAATAGATTATATGATAGGAAAAGGCGGAAATAACATTTCTGGTGGGCAAAAACAGAGAATTGCGATAGCAAGAACCTTAGTAAAGCAAAACGAAGTTATAGTTTTTGATGATTCATTATCAAAGCTTGATACGAGAACCAAATTAAATATATTGAATAATATTATAAAAATGAAAATAGGAACAATAATAATTTCACATGACTCAGAAATAGTAAAAAAATGTGATAAAGTATTATTTATAAATAATAAGACTATCGAAGTGGGAAAACATGAAGATTTGATAAACTCAAATAAATTATATAAAGAAATTATAGAAATTAGTAAAAATAAAATAATAGAAGATGAGGAAATTTAAGTAATGTTAAAAGAAATTATAAATAATTACAAAAAACAATCAATTAAAGAAGCGCTTCGGTTGGTGTATAACAAGTATAATGGTAGTAGTTTTTATTGCATTTATGATTGTTATGGTAGAATATGCAATACCAAGTAAAGACGTTAAATTAATAATAGTATTAGGTATTAGCTATTTTTGCGTTAATATTTTACGTTCTATTGCTACATTTTTTGAAGATCTTAATGATGAAGGATTCCAAAAAGAATTAGAAGCAGATTATAGAGAAAAAATTTATATAAAATTGCAAAAAACAACACAAAGTGAAATAGACAAAATAAGAGTTGGAGAAATATTAGAAAATATAATAAATGATACAAAAGAATTTGCAAGATGGTATGGTACAGGAATTTGTAGATCTTATTTTGCAGGAATCATAAGATTAGTTGGAACATTACTTGTATTAATGTACTTAAACATACCAATAGTTACAATAACGTTTTTAATATATTTATTTGGTTTTTTTGTAACACATATAATTAACAAAAAATCAATTGCCTATACAAAATTAAAAAGAGAAGCAAATGCAAAAATATTAAACTGGTCAAATGAACAAGTACAAGGATATTCTACAATAAAATCATTAGAGATTGAACACGAAAGAATTTTGCAAGTAAAGGGGTTAATTTCACAATATGAAAAGTACGTAAATAAATTAGAAAAAAATATTAGAATATATACTTGTTTATATGATTTTATAGTTTCATTTATTGGAGTATTAAATATATTAATTGGCTCAATAGGAGTTGAACAGGGAGTCATAACATATGGAGCCATGATAATTCTTGCAAGATATATATCATCACCAGAAACATATGCAAAATGGGTAATAGATGGATTTCAAATTAGAAATATTGGAAAAATTTCATATGAAAAAATAAATAAGATTTTGCAAAAAGAAGAAGAAGAAATAGACATAGGTGAAGAATTAGAAAATGTAAGCAGTATACAATTTGAGAATATTAGTTTTTCATATGACAATGAAAAAAATGTTTTAAATGATATATCATTTAATGTAAATAAAGATGAAAGTATTGCTTTAATAGGAAGAACAGGTAGTGGAAAGACAAGTTTAGTAAATTTAATTTGTAGATTTTATGAGTT
Organism: Clostridium sp. CAG:389; assembly: GCA_000438255.1. Taxonomy (GTDB): domain Bacteria; phylum Bacillota; class Clostridia; order TANB77; family CAG-508; genus CAG-269. The sequence continues at coordinate 9,721 of FR901961.1, read as the reverse complement.
AAAAGATGGAACTATTAAAATAAATAGAAAAAACTATAAAGAATATAGTATAAAAAGTTTAAGAGGCAAAATTGGATACATTATGCAAAAGGTAGTAATATTTGATGGAACTATTTTAGAAAATATAAATTATGCTAATAAAGATATTTCAAAAGATAAAATAATTGAAATATGTAAGAAATTAAATTTACATGATAAAATAATATCATTAAAAGATGGATATGAAACAAAAATTTCTAGTGATACAGATATTTTTTCAGAAGGAGAAAAACAACTTTTAAATTTTACCAGAGTAATGGTAGAAAATCCAGAGATTATAATACTTGATGAAGCAACAGCATCACTTTCATATAAATCTGAAATGTTGGTAAGAAAAGCAATAGAAGAAATAACAAAAGGAAAAATAAGTTTTATTATAGCACATAGACTATCTACTATAAAAAATTGCAATAAAATTTTACTTATGAAAGATGGTAAAATAATAGAAGAAGGTACTCATAATGAACTTATGAATAGGCAAGGAGAATATTACGAATTAGTAAATAGTTAAAAAAATTTGTGAATTTATTGAATTGGCATCTAAAAGCAAAGAGAAAACATTATTTATTTTGCTTTATTTGTAAAAATATGGAGATTATGCTAAAATAAAATCGTATTAATGAAGAAATGGAGAAAACAAGATGCATAAACTAATTTTAAAACAATTAAAAAAATATAAAATAGAATATATGATAGTTTTTATATTTTATATAATTAATGTAATATTTGCTTTATTAGAGCCTGTAATATTTGGAAGAATATTAGATTCAATAATAAATAATGTTGGAAGAATAGATTTTGAAACAAAGAAAAATATAGTGTTTTTGATAAGTATATTATTAGTACAATATATTACAAATTATATATATAGAAGAGTTCTATTTCCAACTAGTAGAAAAGTAAAACAAGGAATTTTAAATAATATATTAGAAAAACTAGAAAAAGCAAAAATAGAATTTTTCGATAAAACTGATAAAGGAAAGTTTGTATCATATATAATAAATGATATTACATATATTTGGTCAATAATGAGCCATGGAACGATTGAGTTAATAAGATTAATATCGTTTACAGTTTTTGGCTTTATTTTTGCAGTAAAATATGTTAATTTACCGCTTGCAATTGCTGTATTTATAACGTTTCCAATGTTTATATATTTTATATTTAAACAAAATGCCAAAGCACAAAAATTGTTATATGAAAAAAAGGAAGAAGAAGCTAAGCTTTCAAAACATATAAATGATAGTTTTTGTGGATTTAGTGTAATAAAATCATATGTTACAGAGGAAGAAACATTAAAACAATTTAATGAAATAAATAATGATTTAAAAAATAAAAATATTGAGTACAATAAAATAACTTCAAGTATTAATTCAATAGTAACTTTTTTTCAAGGACTTGGATTTTCAATTTCTTGTATATTTGGATTATATTTAGTTGTAAATGGAAGTATTACAATAGGTTCATTTATTGCTTTTAATTCAATAATTCAAAAAGTAATGAAAGACTATTTATATGCAGGATTTTTGGTAGAAAAAGCCAATATGATAAAAATAATATATAAAAGAATAGAATTTTTGTACGATATAGAAACAAATACAGATGGTAATATTAAAATGCCAGAAAATGCTAATATACAAATAAATAATTTAAATTTTAAATATAAAGGTGAAAAAGAAAATATATTAGAAAATATAAATTTAAGTATACCAGCAGGTAGTTTCATAGGAATATTAGGAAAAACTGGATCAGGAAAGACAACACTTGCTAATATACTTGCAAAATTTTATGAAATACCTACTGGAAAAATATTTTTTAATGATATAGATATAAATGATATTGAAAGAAAGTCATTTTATGAAAAATTTGCCTATGTTATGCAAGATGATTATATATATGATAATACAATAAAACATAATATAGAATTGTACAAAAATTATGAAAAGAACGAGGTAAAAGAGGCAACAAAAAAAGCAGAGTTATTTGATACAATTGAAAAATTAGATAAAAAATATGATACTTTAATAGGCGATAATGGTATTAAATTATCGGGAGGACAAAAGCAAAGATTAATTTTATCTAGAAATTTAATAACAAATCCAAACATATTAATAATAGATAATGGATTTACTGGTTTAGATATAGATACACGTAAAAAAGTAATAGATAATTTGAACAATAGAAATAATAAAGCAACTTTAGTTATAATATCAAGTATGATGGAAGATATAAAGAATGCAGATAAAATATATAAATTAGAAAATAAAACACTAGTTGAAATCAATATGGAAGAGGAGGTATATGATGCTTAATATTAAAAGCCTTATAAGTAAGTATAAATATAAATTTTTATTTGTCATCATATTAATGATAATAACATCATTAATTAATACTTTACTACCATATATAATAAAACAGGCAATTTCTTTTGCGGAAAATGCAACATCATTTAATGATATATCAAGCAAAATAATATGTATAGTTGTTGTATATATGTTCCTTTCAATAATATGTGCTTTTTTAGAATATGTAAAATATGTATCTTTAACAAAAAATACAGAAAGTTTAACATTTGAAATTAGAGAAGAAGCTTATAAAAAGGTAATTAGTTTTAATATGGATACTTTTTCGAATATGCATATATCTACATTGATAACAAGAATGACAGCAGATATAAACAATATAGGAGATTTTATAGGTAGAATATTGCCAATGTTTATAAGTGCTGGAATATTTTTAATAGTGGTTCTTGGAGTAATGTGTTTTATAAATATTTATTTTGCATTGGTAATGGTTATATGTAGTCTAATATTGGTTATGGTATTGCTTAAATTAGGTAAAAAAATGGAATATTATAACAGAAAAAGTATAGAAAATACTGAAAAACTTAATAATTATTTTGGGGAAGCATTTTCAGGAATAAATACAATAAATCTTTTTAATATTCAAAAAGAAAGAAAAGAAGAATTAGATAGGTATAATAAAGAGGAAACAGATATATCAAGAAACTATTTTACAATTCAAAGTGCTTTAAAACCAGTAGAATCAATGACTAAATATCTAATTATTTCTATTATTATATATCTATGTATACAAGGGAAAGTAGCAGGAATTGATGTTGGAATTATTTATGTTGTTGTAAGCTATATAGATAAATTTTTTGAGCCATTAGCTCATATTTTATATCACTATGAAAATTTACAACAAGGAAGAGTTTCGATAAAAAGAATAGATGATTTATTACAAAAAAAAGAGAATATAGAAAATATCTACGAAGGGGAAAATACAGAAAAGCTAGAGGGAAATATAAGATTTAAAAGCGTTAATTTTTCATATGTAGAAGGTAGACAAATTTTAAATGATGTAACATTTTCGATTAATAAAGGTGAGAAAGTTGCATTGATTGGAGAAACAGGAGCAGGAAAAACAACAATTATAAATTTAATTTTAGGATTTTATAAAATAAATTCTGGAAATATATTATTTGATGGAAAAAATATGGATGATATATCATTAGAAAGTATAAGAAAAAATGTATCATTTATACAACAAAATCCATACATATTTGATGATACAATAAAAAGAAATATTATAATAAATAACAATAATATTTCAGATGAAAATATAATAAATATATTAAAACAAGTTGGACTATATGATAGAGTAAAAAGTTTTGAAAATGGTATATATGAAAAAATAAATGATAATTCTTTTTCAAAAGGAGAGAAACAATTATTAGCTTTTGCACGTGCAATTGCAAAAGAGACCAGTATATATGTTTTTGATGAACCAACATCAAATGTTGATGTTGAAAGTGAAATTCAATTAAAGAAAGTTATAGATAATTTATCTAAAGATTCAACAGTAATTATTATTGCACATAGACCTGCTACAATTGAAAATGTTGATAAAATTTTAAAAGTTGAAGATGGAAAAGTAGTTCAAGTAAAATAAAAGAGCAGATAATTAATAAAGTATAATGAATACATTAAAGTAACAGTTATAGAAAAATCAAATACAAATAATATAGGTATGTTCTAATACAACCCTCACACGAATACAATTAAACAAAAGTATTCGTATGGGGGTTTGACTATATGAAAGGTATATCAATAGACGAACGTGCAATAGAACTTGCACATTATATAATAGATTCAAAAGATACAGTAAGAGGAGCTGCAAAAAAATTTGGAATTAGTAAAAGCACAGTACATAAAGACGTATCTGAAAGGCTAAAAAAAATAAATCCGAGTTTAGCAACTCAGGTAAGAATAATTCTTGATGAAAATAAAGCAGAAAGACATATAAGAGGAGGAATGGCAACAAAATTAAAATACAGTCATTTAAAAGAATAATAAAAATAGCACATTAGTATGTGCTATTTAAACATTTATATAAACAATGTTATAATAAAACTTCAGCCTTTTTTCTTTTAGTTTCAACTTGTGGAGGAATTAAAGGACTATAAGATTCCCCATCATAAACATCAACCTCAACAGTTCTAGTTAAAACATCAGTATAGCTGTAAGTTACATTTCTATTATTTTCTTCATATCTAACAACAAATATGTTAGGATATGCTTTTTCTATTGTTGCTTCTTTTTCAAAAGTTCTACTTCTACCAAGAGAACCTTTTACTATTATCTTTTGACCCACTTTTTCTAAGATGTCAGTTTTTAGATTTGAAATATCATTTTTACAAATCATGCTATCACCTACTCCTTTAAGATAGCTCGATTATAGCATTTTTTGAAAAAATTGTCAAAAAACCTTTGTTTGTACAAAATACTTATTTACAGCCATTTATAGCATTATACATATGATAAAAAAACAAATATTACATTTACATTACATTTATGTTACACGATTATCATTTTACCGTTAGCACCAATTCCACCAATTCCTTTTTTACCATCTCTAATTTCCTTAGTTACTTCATCAACAGTTATAAATTTATATTTTTCAGTGGTAGCAACCTTTTCAGCAATTATTAAAGGATCCAAAAAATCAATCAATATTCTTGAAGGAGAAGAAGCAAAATTAGCACCAGCTAGCATCAAAGCTTCAAAATAACTTTGACATGCACCAGCAAAAATAACTGTTTCACAATTATTTTCTTTATCATATCTTCTAGCTTCCTTAACCGTATTTATAAAGTGTCTAGAATTACGATAATTATAAATATCATTAAAGTTTGAACCTCTTTTTATCATACCATCATGCCCAGTAATTATTAATATATCAGGTCTATATAATTTTAATAATTTATAAACAACTTTTGGCTGTTTATATTCAGGAATATTTTTTACAATCGCATTTAACCCCATCTTCTGATAATAATTATAAGATTTTTGAGAATATCTTTTATCACCATCTAAATGTAATATTTTGCCAGTTATTATCTTTCTACGCAAAAGGGTTCTTTCATTTTCTATAAAACTAGATTCATAATTACTATATCTCTTGTTCATTCTGGAATTAAGTCTATTTTCTTCATCTTTAAAAATATTTTTTATAGTATTAGAATCTAATAATTCCAAATCTGTTAATAAACTATCAGCTTCAATTCGTTCAAAAAGACCACATATTATTGCAATATCTTCTTTTGAAGTTTTAACAATTCTTTTAACATAGAAAATAATGTCTTTTCCATATGATTTTCGTACTACAATATCTCCTTTTTTTATTTTTTTCACATTAATCACCTCATATTTTTGGGCTATTATATTTTATGTCTAAAAATGTATAAATGTGCCGAAAAATCATAATAAATAGACTAAGACTTAAATGTATAAATTTTGAAAAAATGGTAATAATAAAAGAAACGGGGGAGAGTATATGAAAAAAACGTGGATTATTAGTTTGATAATAATAGTTATAATGATTGGAATAGTAACAGGAATAATTCTATATAATACAAAACAAAAAGATAAAAACGATAATAATATGATAGAAAATGAAATAAATAAAATATCAGAAAAAGTAACAGATGATTGCATAAATGAATATAGAGATGAAATAGAGACAAATTCAAATGAAGAAAAAATATCGCCAAATTGTTTATTAATTTTAAAAAGATATTATGATGAATGTCAACATACAATAAATGAATATGTTGATATACCACAAGATTTAGTAAATGGAACAGAATACGATTTAAAAAAGGAATATCCATATTGGGAAATTGAAAAATTTTCTAGCACACAAATAGTTTTATATAAAGAATTTAATAGTAATTGTGGTCAACATTTTATTTTAAAAGAAGATAATGGAAAAATAACAGTATATAAAATAAATGAAAATAGTGAAGAAGAAGTATATGAGAAAACTGAAATATCATTGGAATATCTATCTGAGACTGATAAGATTAAGATTAAAGATGGAATTAAAGTAAATGGTATAGAAGAGCTTAATCAATTATTAGAAGATTTTGAATAAAAGTTTTTAAGAAAATGATAGAGACTGATTTATAAAAAATCAGCCTCTATTAAAATTTATTATTTTTTAAAATTCCACTTGTCTTTTACAACAACATTTTTAGTTTCTTTATTTAAATCACTTTTATCAATAAAACCACCTTGATATAAGCACTTTACATACATAACAAGAGAAAATATAGTGCAAATTAAAGCACAGCAATAAATTGCTAAATCTAAATGTAACCAAATACCAGTAAGGTCAAGTTGCTTTATAAATAATGAAACAACAATAGCTAAATAAAATAAGACAGTAGCTAATTTACCATACCATTTACTATAAACAACAACATTTTTTCCATAAAGGAAAGAAGCTCCAACAACCATTATTAATTCCTTTAAAACAACAATAGCTAAAATCCAAACTGGAATGATTTTTACACTTACTAATGCAGCAAGTACAGATATTTGTGTTAATTTATCAGCCAAAGGATCCATTAATTTTCCAAAATTAGAAACAAAATTAAATTTTCTAGCAATAAAACCATCCAAAACATCTGTTAATCCAGAGATTGTGAAAACTATAATTCCTAAAATATAATTTCCTTGAAATATGAAGTTTAAAATAATTGGTATAAATATAAATCTCATTATTGTTAATATATTTGGTATATGTTTAAACATCGTTTTTTTCTCCCCTTTGCGATACTTTTTATTTTGCAATAACTTATAAAAATAAATATAAAAATTTATTACAAAACATCAAAAGTAAGCACATCATTTTTTAAATCAACTTTAATAGTTTGACCATCAACAACCTCAGAACGAAGAATCATCTCAGAAATTTCATCTTCAACATATCTTTGAATAGCTCTTCTTAAAGGTCTAGCACCAAATTTAATATTAGTACCCTTATCCAAAATAAATTGTTTAGCAGAATCAGAAATTTCAAAAGAAATATCTTTATGTTTTAAGGCTTTAACTGTATCAGCGAGCATTAAATCAACAATTTGTAATAATTCTTCTTTATTTAAAGAATTAAATACAATAATTTCATCAACTCTATTTAAAAACTCAGGTCTAAAAGTTTCTTTTAGACTATCTTCAATTTTAGATTTATCAACAGTCTGTTTTCCGAAACCAATAGAATTATTATTTAAATTTGAGCCTGCATTTGAAGTCATAATTATTATTGTATTTGCAAAACTAACAGTATTGCCTTGTGAATCTGTAAGTTTACCATCATCCAATACTTGTAATAAAATATTAAATACATCTGGGTGAGCTTTTTCAATTTCATCTAAAAGAATAATTGAATAAGGTTTTCTTTTAACTTTTTCTGTTAATTGCCCAGCTTCATCATAACCTACATATCCAGGAGGTGCACCTATCAATTTTGATGTAGAATGACTTTCCATATATTCAGACATATCGATTCTTATAATAGAATCTTCTGAACCAAACATTTCATATGCAAGTGATTTTGCAAGTTCTGTTTTACCAACACCTGTTGGACCTACAAATATAAATGATGGTGGTCTTTTCTCATTTTGAAGACCAGCTCTATTTCTTCTAATTGCTCTTGATACAGCATTAACTGCTTCCTCTTGACCAATAATTCTTTTATGAAGATTTGTTTCTAAGTTCAAAAGTTTTTGAGTTTCTGCTTCTGTAATCTTTTTAACTGGTATTTTAGTCCAATTTTCAATAACTGTTGCAATATCTTGAAGTGTAAGATTTCTAGGCTTCATTTTTTTCTTTAATGAATCAATATCTTCAATTAATTTACATTCTTGTGTTTTTAAATCTGCAACTTTTTGGAAATCTTCATCATTTTCAGGTTGAGCAAGTTCATTTTTTTGAGATTGAATTTCTGCTAATTCTTTATTAAGAATTTCTAGTTTATACAAATCTTTATTCTCTAAATTGATTCTTGAACAAGCCTCATCTAAGATATCTATTGCTTTATCTGGTAAAAATCTATCATGAATATATTTTTCAGACATTTCAACAGTTTGACGAATAACATCAGTAGATATTTTTACTTTATGATATTCCTCATAATATTTTTTTATACCTTCCAAAATTTTAATTGAATCATCAATATTAGGCTCTTCAACTAAAACTTGTTGAAATCTTCTTTCTAGTGCAGAATCTTTTTCAATATATTTTCTATATTCTTTTAAAGTTGTAGTACCTATTAATTGTATTTCACCATTAGATAGAGAAGGTTTTAAAATATTTGCTGCATTCATTGAATGCTCACCATCACCAGCACCTATTATATTGTGAATTTCATCAATAACTAGAATGATATTTCCATATTCTTTACATTCATCAATAATACCTTTCATTCTAGACTCAAATTGACCTCTAAATTGAGTACCAGCAATGACTGCTGTCATATCTAGAAGATAAACTTCTTTATTTAAAAGTTTGGCAGGAACATTTTGATTAGCGATTTTTATAGCTAATCCTTGTGCTATTGCTGTTTTACCAACACCAGGTTCACCAATTAAACAAGGGTTATTTTTTGAACGTCTATTTAAAATTTGAACAACTCTTTGAATTTCTTTATCTCTACCTATAACTATATCTAATTGATTATTTTTAGCTTTGTTTGTTAAATTAGTTCCATAAGTGTCTAAATATTTTTTCTTCTTATTTGTTTTTGAATCTTTTACTTTATCATTTTTTGATGATTTTTTATTATTTTCTTGTTTGCTACTATTTTCACCGTTGTCGTTTTTTTGTGCAAACATATTAGAAAAAATTGAACCCAAAGGTATTGCTGCACCAGTTATTTTTGGCTTTTCTTCATCAATATCATCATCATTTTCATCATTATCTAAATCACCAAAAGTAATTGCTCCATCAATATTTTCTAAATTATTTAAATCTAGATTTTCAGCGAAATCTTTAAATATACTTTCTAATTGTTTATTCATATCTGCAAAATTTATTTTATCTTTTGATAAAATATCTTGTTGTTTTGCTAAAACTTCTGTTGCATCTATTCCCTTTTTCTTGGCACAGTCATAGCATAGACCTTCCATTGTGGTCTTTCCATTATCTATTTTTTCATAAAAAAGTATTGCTGGATTTTTTTTACATTCTGAACATATCATAACTTTCAAATTCCTCATTTCTTTATTTTTCAATATTATATATAATAACGCAAAATCACTAAATAGTCAAGATTTTAAGGATTTTTTAAGACTGTGAACTAGCAATAAAATGTTACAGTTCAGTAATAACCTTTTGTG
>FR901960.1:25146-28379 GCA_000438255.1 Clostridium sp. CAG:389 | reverse complement strand
TAGAGGCACAGAAAAAGTCAAAAGTGCATGCCTCAAAACTATTATCCAATAGCCTTTTAGGAGCGTTTTTTCATTAGTTTGACGCCCTAAAAGACATTAAAATTTTTTCTAAACAAGTCTACTATGACTTCTTCTGAATTAATTGGAGTCACCTGATTTATTTTAAAAATATTCAAGATTTGATTTGCTTCAATTTCGTCATTTGTAACATATTTTATTTTTTTATTCTCTACTTTTGTATATTCTGGTTTATATTCTGTTTTTATTATTTCTATTCCATATTTTGGTTTTTGATAATTACTTATTTCATCTTCATTTATCTGCTTATAATATTCCAATTTTATTGGGTATTTTATTCCGGCTTCATCAAGTTTCTCTTTTTCGATAAATACACTGCCAAAAAATGTTCTCAAAAAAATCCCCCTTTTCTTTTGTTTTGTACTGTGACTATTTTATATTACTACTAATTTCAGTACTTTGCAAGGATTTTTCATCGCAATTTTTGACATTAAAAATCTTATTTTTACTTATAAAATTCTTTTTTACTTTTGTTCGACTATTTTTCAAAAAAATTTAATTTTTTTTACATATTTCGATGGATTTCGACACTTTCTTTTTGATATAATAAATTTAATAATTTAATTATTTTCATCATCTCTTATTTTACCTTATAAAAGCAGTAATATCTTTTTAATTTTATTACTGCTTTTTTTCTATTTATTCATTTATTATTTCATTACATTTTATATAAAACTGTTCTTTTTCGCTACTATAAATTTCTTTATTTTTTCTATAAAAACATACTTCCATATCATCAAGTTTCATTTTGTTTATTATTTCAAAGTTTTTTGCAATCCCTTCATTGTTTATAAATAATTTATTTATATAGCTTACTATTTTTTGTTCATTTGCATCTAGATGTATTTGATCTGGATTTGTTACAACAACTATATCTGCATAAAAAATTTGTAATGGCACTCCATCTCTTTTGTCTACATCACATATTGGTATCAGATATGGTTTTGAATTATAGTTTATGTTTAGAGATTTTTCAAAATATGTGATAATTGAGCTATTTAATGTTGTTGAAGATGAATTTATAAAAATTCTTTTTGTAGAATTTTCACTTAATTCTTCTATATATTCATCTATTTTTTGTAGTTCGTCTATATCTTCCCTTACTGCTGGTTTAAAATCAAAATCTATTAATAATCCATAATTTTTTAGTTTTATAATTGGTTTGCACTCATTAAAAAATGGTAATAGCAATATTATATTTACCATAAAAATCACAATTAGTATTTTTGCTATTTGTGGTTTATCTTCTAATAAATTTTTTATTCCTATTGTATTTATTATTGCTATTCCTGGTAAGTATAATAGTAAATGATGCACTTCATGAGTCTGTACTTTTTCAAATAATATAAAGCATATTATCATTTGCATAAATAAAATATTTACAATTTTATTTTCTGTTTTATTTTTTTCTTTTCTTATGTTTAAATAAATTATTGTAATTGTTGCTATTATTATATTTATTAATCCTATATGATTTAAAAAGTTTAATATTTCATATATAATTCCTCTTTTATATGCTGTATACGCATAAGAATAATTATAAAATAACAATTTATATAAATAAAAATCTTTTATATTATTATTTCTAAATTTAAAATAATATAATGCAATTGTAAGTAATGCTATACTTAAAATTGATATTCCTATAATTAAGTATTTTTGTAGAAATTCTATTAATTCTATTTTTGTTTTTTCTTTTTCTGTTTTTATTATTTTTACAACATCATACACTATACATGCAACTAAAAAAGATATTATCCAGTAAATGTACCATCTTCTAAAAAAGAATGATGTGATTAGCAATATTCCTATAAATATTAATTTTAAAATATACTTTTTGCTTTTTTTGTCTTCTAATTCAAAAAAATACAGTTTTATTGTTAATAAGACTATTATTAATCCTCCAATATCAACATATCCTTCAAAATTCAAGCTTAATAATAATGGTGCTGACATTAGCACAATTAAAATATTTAAAATTATTTTAGATTTTGTGTCATTATTTTTTAATAATTTGTTTTCAATGTCTAAAAACAAATATATTACTGGTATTGCATAAATTATTGTGTTAATTATTGTATATGTCATTCTGCTTTTAGAAAATATTGACATACCTATTGTTGGAATAATTGCTGGCAAATATGTATGGTCTAAAAATAATATACTAGATAATATCTCTTCTATCCATAATTTGGGTTCACTTTTTAGTAAGTCTGATAATCTCATTGAATTTTCCCAGTATCCTGCATTGTCCCAAAAATAAATAGTTTTTGTGTTTTTCATATATGTATATGTGATAATTAATATTAATATTGCTGATATTAAAAATGTTATGTTTTTTATTAATGAATTTTTGTTGATTTTTTTCATTCAATTCTCCTAATATGTATTTATATTATTCAATTATTAAGTCTCTTATTTCTATAATTTCTCTACAATTTCATTTTGATTTTTGTATATACTATTTGCTGGAACTACTTTTCTTACAGAAGATAATGGATATATATTGCTATGACTTCCAATTACAGTTCCCGGATTTAGAATTGAACCGCATCCAACTTCTACTTCGTCACCTATCATTGCTCCAAATTTTTTAAGTCCTGTTTCTATTTTTTCTGTATCATTTTTTACAACTACTAATTTTTTGTCTGACTTTACATTTGATGTTATTGATCCTGCTCCCATGTGTGATTTATATCCTAGTATTGAGTCTCCTACATAATTATAATGTGGTACTTGAACTTTATTAAATAATATTACATTTTTTAGTTCTGTTGAATTTCCAACTACTGCACCTTCTCCCACTATTGCTTTTCCTCTTATAAATGCACAATGCCTTATTTCTGCATTTTTTCCTATTATTGCTGGTCCATGTATGTATGCAGTTGGGGCTACGGTTGCAGTTTTTGCAATCCATACATCATCTCCTATTTTGTCATATTCTTCTGGATCTAATGTATTTCCCAGTTCTATTATAAAATCGCTTATTTTAGGTAATACCTCCCATGGGTATGTTGCTCCCTCAAATATTTTTTTTGCTATTGTTTCTTCTAAATTATATAAATTTTTTATTTTGCATTCTTCCATTCTCTTTCTCCTTTTTTTAACTTTTGGACGTGACAATAAATAAAATATTAATCTCACAAAAAATTTTT
>FR901960.1:22544-25129 GCA_000438255.1 Clostridium sp. CAG:389 | reverse complement strand
AATTTTTTTTTAGCCACTCTCCATTTTTCCTAATATAAACTTTTTTTATACTTTGAACAAGTATAGTATATATTATAAGTAATAAGACAACAAACAAATAATAACTTACTGGTAATATTTCAAAATTAAATGTGCCTACATTGTGTAACAATATTGGTGTTACTATTGTTCCTGCTATTGTTATAAATGTTGATATTGTTAAAAATTTATTTGCTCTTGATTCAATAAATGGTATTTTTGCAGTTCTAACATAGTGAATTATCATTGTTTCACTTATTAAGCATTCTACAAACCACGCAGTTTGAAACCATGATTGTTTATCTACACTGTTATATCCAAATACAAACCAAAATACTACAAACGCTATTACATCTGTTATTGAACTTGTAATTCCCATTACATTCATGAACTTTCCAAGTCCTTTTGTATCCCATTTTCTTGGTTTTTCCAAGAATTCTTTATCTACGTCATCATATGGGATTGCTATTTGTGATATGTCATATAAAAAGTCTTGTATTAACATTTGTATTGGCAACAATGGTAGAAATGGTAAAAAGATACTTGCTATTAATATGCTAAATACATCTCCAAAGTCTGAACTTAATGCCATTTTCATATATTTTATGATGTTACCATATACCTTTCTTCCTTCTATTACTCCATCATATATTACTTGCAAACTTTTTTCTAGCAAGATTATATCACTTGCCTCTTTTGCTATATCAGTTGCAGAATCTACGCAAATTCCTACATCTGCTGTATGTAGTGATGGTGCATCGTTTACACCGTCCCCCATATATCCTACCACATGACCGTTTTTCTTGTATGTTTTTACAACTCTTTCCTTTTGTAATGGATTTAATCTCGCAAAAACATCAACTTCTTCTACTACTTTTTCTAGCTCTTTATCTGTCATTTGATCTAGTTCTACACCTGTAATTATTCTGTCTGATTTTAATCCTACTGTATTACATATATTTTTTGTTGCATATGCATTATCACCTGTTAAAATTTTTGTCTTTACGCCGATTTTTTTTAAATCATTTATGGTTTTCTTTACATCTTTTTTAGGTGGGTCTAAAAATGCAACATATCCTACAAATGTCATTTCACTTTCATCATTACTATTAAATATATTTACACCTGGATATTCCTTTTTGGTTGCTAGTGCAATTACTTGCATTCCCATATTTGATAAATTATTTGCATTTACTTCAATTTGTTTTACTAAATCTTCTGTTATTGGAATTATCTCATCTTTATATTTTACTTGTTTACAGCATTTTAAAATTTCTTCTATTGCACCTTTTGTAAGCATTCTATAACCATCTTCACTCTTTACAACTACACTCATTCTTTTTCTTGTATAATCAAATGGTATTTCATCTACTTTTTCATATTCTTTTATAACTTGTTTTATTTTATGTTGATTTCCATATGCTATTACTGCTTTATCAACTAAATTTTTTATTCCTGTTCCATAGTAACTGTTTAAATATGCATATTTTAGGATTTCTAAATCTTCTTCCCCCATTACATTTATGTATTTTTGCAATGTTATTTTATCTTGTGTTAATGTTCCAGTTTTGTCTGTGCATAAAATGTCAATTGCTCCTAAGTTTTGAATTGATTGTATATTTTTTACCAGTGTTTTCTTTTTAGCCAGTGTTTTACTTCCTTTTGTTAAATTCACATTCACTATCATTGGCAACATGCTTGGTGTTATTCCTACTGCTACTGATAAAGCAAATAGTAATGCTTCCATTAAGTCATGTCTTATGAATGCATATATTACAAATACTGCTATTGATACTACTACCATATATTTTATTAATAGTTTTGTAATGTTATTCATACCTTTTTCAAAATTTGTTATCTCTTTTTTATTGTCAACTTCTTTACTCATTCTGCCTAAATATGTATCAAACCCTGTTTGTATTACAACCGCTGTTGCACTTCCACTAACTACGCTTGAACCCATTAAGCATATGTTGTTAATATCAAATATTCCTTTTGGCTCATTTGGTATTGTTGTTTTTTCGACCAATACACTTTCTCCTGTAAATACTGACTGGTTCAAAAATAAATCTTTACTTTCTATTAATATTATATCTGCTGGTATTATTGAACCTGCATTTAGTTTTACAATATCTCCAATTGCTATATTTTCTACTCTTACTTCCTTTTCTTTTCCGCTCCTTACAACGTTTGTACTTGAATATATTTGTGCTTTTAGCTTTTGATTGAATTTGTATGTTGAATAGTTTTGGCAAAATTTTATAAATGCACTGACTACTGCAATTCCTACTATTATTCCTGCTCCAAGTTTGTCTGCTAGTGCAAAGTCTATTACCGCTAATAGTAGTAATATGTATATAAATTTGTCATTAAATGCTTTTATAAAGAATTCTATCCAGCTTTTCTTTTCATTTTTTACTACTATGTTTGGACCATTATTTTCATATCTTTTTTCATATTCTTTTTGTGTTAATCCATCTTCTTTTGTGTTATATTCTCTTAGGATTTCTTCTTTGTTTTTCTTTGATATTTCTGTATATTTTTCTAGTAATTCTTTATCTGTGTTT
>FR901960.1:0-22530 GCA_000438255.1 Clostridium sp. CAG:389 | reverse complement strand
TTATCTGTGTTTTTCATTTGCTTCACTTTTTTCTTGATTTCAAATAGTTGTATCATTTGTATCACTTTCCTTTTTATTTTATTACTTTGCTTTTTTAATAGGAGCTATCGTTTAGTTATATTTTTTATGGTTGTATTATACCACTTTTTTGAAATTTTGAAAGTTTTTTCTTATAATTTGTTTTTCATTTAATAATATTGCCTTTATTATACTTTTTTGCTATACTATTTACATTATGGAAGAAAAAGAAAGATATAAACACTTAAACAAATATTTAAAAGAAAAATTTGGTGAAAGAACTCTTAAAATATGTATAGATGGAGGATTCACTTGTCCTAATAGAGATGGAAAGATATCAACAAAAGGTTGCATATTTTGTAGTGAAAAAGGCTCTGGTGAATTAATTAGATGTGGATCTGGTCACACTATAACTGAAAAAATAAGTAATCAAATAAAAAATTATTTTAACAGTTATAGAAGTGAACGTGCCAATAAATTTATTGCATATTTCCAAAATTTCACTAACACATATGACACTTTGGATATGCTGAAAGCTAAATATGATGCTGCATTAATCGATGACAGAATTGTTGGCTTAGAAATTGCAACAAGACCTGATTGTATAAATAATGATGTTATAAATTTATTAAAATCATATACAGATAAATATTATGTATGCGTTGAACTCGGTTTGCAAACCGCTAATGATGTTACTGGTAGTTTAATAAATCGTGGCTATTCAAGTGTTCAATTCACAGAAGCTGTTAAATTATTAAATGAAGCTGAAATTGATGTTGTAACTCATATTATGATTGGCTTACCTGGTGAAAATTTTGAAGACTTAAAAAACACTGTTAAATTTATTAACCAGCATAATATACAAGGTTTGAAAATACACTCAACTTATATTGTACAAAATACCGTTCTTGCTAATATGTATTTTTCTGGTGATTATGAGCCTATTTCTTTGGATTATTATTTAGATGCTCTTACATATGTTATTACACATATTTCTCCTAATGTTATTATTCATAGAATTTCAGGTGATTCTCCGAAAGATTTACTTGTTGCTCCTGAATGGAACTTACATAAAAAATGGGTTTTAAATGGTTTTGAAAAAATTTTTAAAGAACAAGATTTGTGGCAAGGAAAATATTTTTAGTTTCCTTGCCATGAACTCTTAAACCATTTTGGATATTGTTAAATTTGTTGAAAATCAAGTTAACTATGTGTACGTTCTTAAATTGGTTAAAAATTAATATTCGTATTCTTGTATAACTTTTCCGTCTACATTTTTTAAAATTATTTTATTATCTTCTAATATTATATAACTATGTTCTGTATTGCATTTTGGAAGTGATATTGAACCTGGATTTGCAAAAATATACCCTTCTTTTTGTTGAATAAATCCTTGGTGAATGTGTCCATATATCATTATTTCAAAGTCTTCATATGGAATTTGTTCTATATTGTATTTATGTCCATGTGTAAAATAGAATTTTTTTCCGTTTATTTCCATCAATATATGATCTTTAAATTCAAACTCTGATATCATTTCATCAACTTCTGCATCACAATTTCCCTTTACTACCAATAATTTGTCTTTTAAGGAGTTTAATATTTCTGCTACTTTCATTGGATTATATTCTTGACTTAAATTATTTCTTGGTCCATGATAATATAAATCTCCTAACAATATTATTTTTTCTGGTTTTTCTTTTTCATTTATTTCTTTTATTTTTTCGGCATAATATCCTGAGCCGTGGATATCTGATATTACTAAAACTTTCATTTTCATCCTCCTAAGTTATATTATATCATTCTTTTATTAAAATGTTAATTATTTTATTTTTTTAATTGACATGTCTATACAAAAATGTTATTTTATAGTCATTAGAACTATTAACAACTATATTATTTATTAAGGAGTTGATTATTATGAGTACAATTTTTAACAGTTTGGACACTTATTTTAAGTCCCGCTCTGGACCAATCAAGGAAGGAGAAGGACTTACTTTTCGGGTAAAATTGCGGAAAGATATTCAGCCGTACAATGTTAAACTTGTTTTCTTTGGCTTTCAACAGGCTTACAATTCACTAGAGTTTGGCCTGAATTTTGAATATTCCGATGAAAACTACGATTATTTTAAAGTGGATATTTCAAATTTGGAAATAAATATCTACGAGTATTATTTCGTATTTGAATCATATGGTTCTCGGAAATATCTGAAAAAATGTTATGATTCATGGGAAGCTTTTATAAGCACTGATAATTCAGGTTGTAACTGGCAACTTACCGTTTATACACCAGTCAAAACACATCCAAATATGAACAAAGGTATAATGTATCAAATTTTTCCTGATAGATTTTACAGAAGTGGTAAAACAACAAATTTACCTAATGATAGGACTTATCGAAAATGGGGTGAATTGCCTTTTTACACAGATGACAAAATCTGTTCTGATTTCTTTGGTGGAGATTTACGTGGAATTACTGAAAAATTAGATTATTTAAAAAGTCTAAGTGTTTCAGTTATTTATTTGAATCCTATATGGGAATCTCAGAGTAATCATCGTTATGACACCTCTGATTATACAAAGGTAGACCCTGTTCTTGGGAATCTTGATGATGTAAAAGAACTGCTGTCTAAGGCTCATTCCTTGGGCATGATAGTAATTTTAGACACGGTTTTGAATCATACAGGTTCTGATAGCATTTATTTTAATAAAAATAATCGCTATCCTGTGAATGGTGCTTTCAATAGTACAGATAGTCCTTATAGGAACTGGTACTATTTCTGGCCAGATGGCATTCATTATGAATCTTGGTGGGGATTTGAAACTTTG
Organism: Clostridium sp. CAG:389; assembly: GCA_000438255.1. GTDB lineage: Bacteria > Bacillota > Clostridia > TANB77 > CAG-508 > CAG-269. The sequence goes on along the minus strand of FR901960.1, from coordinate 19,683 downwards.
CCAAAGTTAAACCAACAAAGTGAAGGTTATATTAATTACTTTTTTAACAGTGGTGGTGTTCTTGACATTTGGTTTCGGTTAGGTTTTGACGGTTTACGACTTGATGTTGCCGATGAGCTAGATAATTCTACGTTAAATAGGATTTGTGAATCATCAAAAAGATTTTGTGATAAGATCATTATTATTGGAGAAGTATGGGATAATGCCAGTAACAAATGTAATTACGGTCATAGAATGGAATATTTTTTAGGAAATGAATTAACATCTGTTATGAATTATCCTGTAAAAGATGCTATATTAGCTTATGTCAGATATGGTGATCTTTGGTCTAGCAATTTATGGAGAACTTTAATCTCTGTGTACATTGAGGATTATCCTCATGAAATTGCATATAGTCTTATGAATCTATTATCGACTCATGATTCTGTTCGTATGATTACAAAGCTTGCAGGCAAAGAGGTCGATGACCATGATAAAAACTGGCAATTTGAAAATGATACATTGTCTCCTCAGGAATATAGATTAGGAAGAGCTCGGGCTATGATTAGTTATCTAATTTTATATTTTTTACCTGGTGTTCCTTCTATATTTTACGGGGATGAAATTGGTCTTTCTGGTCAAAAGGATCCATTTTGTAGAAAGTGTTTTCCTTGGAACCGGATTGATAAAAAGTTTCTTCATTTTTTCAAGAATTTGGGGAAATTAAGAAACTCCTTTGCAGATTTTCTTTCTATCGCAAATTTTAATATTGTCAAAATCAACAATGAGTTGTGTATATTTACTCGTGATTTTGATGATAAAAGTTTGCTGATTATGGTTAATCGTGCTGATTTCGCAGTAGATATTTCTGATTTTTCTTCCAATTTGCGTAATATTAGCATTTTGTTTTCTATTGGAAATTCTACTTTACAAGAATTGGATTGTTTTGGAGCATTAGTGTTATTGTCATCTGTTTAATTTTGCGCTTTTAAAGGAGCCGTCTTGTGTGACGGCTCCTTTTCTTTTTATATTGTTATACAATTTTATGTCTTGTTACAATTTGGCAATTTAGTTTAGATAACTTATTTTTTCTCGTCTATATTAAAATTTAATTTTGCATTTTTATTTGTTCTTCTTTTATTAATGGATATCTGATAAGTTCTTTATTATCTAAGTTTTCTTTATGCATATCTACTGCTGTAATCTGATGATTATCGTATGTTGTATAGTAATAGATTCCTTTGCTTGCATTACAGCAAGATGTGTAAATTGTTATTTCATATTTTCCATCTTCTAATTCACAGCATCCTCTTTGCTGGTCAACAGAGTTGAGTATATGAAAAAATTGACTGACACTTTCTTTTTCAGTATCTTTTGAAATTGAGTTCATTTTAACAAAGCTTGCTCTTACAAATCTTGATTGTGATGATAAGTCTCCTGGAAGTCCTATTGCTCCCATTCCTCTACTATATCTTTCTAAATTCAAATTTTTTGCAAATTTGTTTTCTGGCGATTTTGCTGATAAATTCATATAATTATTTAGTGCAAACATTTGCTTATCAAATGGTGGGTTGTTTGTTAATATTCCTACTGGGTTTTGATATATCTTTATTCCTTCTTTTACTGCTTCTACGGTTATTGCTTCTGTACTGTCTGCGATTATCCAGTGTAGCTGTGCTAGTGGTAATTGGTCATTAAATGGTTTGTTTAAAAAGTTTATTTTTTCTATTAGTTTTTTTGCTTCTTTTACTGTTGAACATTGACTTAGTATCCATGGTATGAATTCGTATTGTGTTATGTTGTCTTTTCCTTCTTGTTTTTCGTTGTAGTGTGTGTTTCCTACAAAGTTTAGTCCTGCTATTCCTAGTCCTTTTTCGTTTATTGCGTCATAGTATAGTGGGTAGTTTTCTACTACATATGCCATTCCTATTATTGCGTTGTGGGTTTTTATTGGTTCTTTTTCTTTGAATTTGAATTCGTAGTTTCTTGGTGTTATTGTTATTTCGTCTCCGTATGAGATTTCATAGTCTAGTGTTCTTCCTATATAGAAGTCTTTTGTTTTGTATGTTGCTGCTGTGCACATTGTTTTTCCTCCTTTTTTGTTTTTTCTTTTAGTTTTCCACTATTATATCACAATATGTGGATTGTTTATGTTTTTTTATTTTATATTGTTTTGATGTTCTAATAAAATAACAATCAAATTCAGCATCTTTTCCTTTTAAATAATAATCATTTATATTCTAATATATTTAAATAACAATTGTTTATACAGATATTTCTTTTGACTTTATAACTCATTTACATTCTAATATATTTAAATAACAATCGTATCTATTTACTATTACTTCTGTTGTTTCTTGTCCATTTACATTCTAATATATTTAAATAACAATTAATGAATAATGTACCACTTCATCTTCACCTAGAAAATTTACATTCTAATATATTTAAATAACAATGTCCTTTTCTAATGAAAATTGAACATCACTTAAAAAATTTACATTCTAATATATTTAAATAACAATGACTTTGGGACTTATACCACTTGAACGACCTTCATGTTGTCCATTTACATTCTAATATATTTAAATAACAATCACATTCTTCTATTAAGTAATATTCATCAAAATGATTTACATTCTAATATATTTAAATAACAATCAAATATAATTAAACCTTGATATTTGAAAAATTCATTTACATTCTAATATATTTAAATAACAATTCTTACAAATAAATCGAGGTGATAAAGATGAATAAATTTACATTCTAATATATTTAAATAACAATCGTATCTATTTACTATTACTTCTGTTGTTTCTTGTCCATTTACATTCTAATATATTTAAATAACAATTAAAGCGATAAATGTTATCATGACTGGGATACAAACATTTACATTCTAATATATTTAAATAACAATAGGTCTAAAATTAAGTCCCTCTATGAATAATATCTAATCATAAAATCTGTCTATCTAGCCCTATAATATAAAAAAAAACAAAAAGTTAAAAACAATAATCTTATAAACCTCTTATTTTCAGTAGTTTCATTATCTGTCATAACCTATATGTTTTATTCTCAATTCATATCGACAGATAATTATAAAAAATTATCTGTTATATCTTCTTCCTCTTTACCCCAAAATTCTTTTTCAAGCCATCTCTGACTTCTACTCTTAAAAAAAATGACACTATCTTTATCTGTTCTAATACATTTATTTAATTCCGACTTCAACTTTATTACTTGCGATTCTAACAATTCTCCTTCGAACACTGAATTCTGAATATGTACTAAATATTTTTTGCATATTTTAAATACTTTTCTTAGAACCTTTTGTCCTTCTTTATTTTCCAAATTAATATCGTAAACCAAAATCACATACATATCACCACCACATTTTAAACCCTTCATACTTTTCATCTTCTAAAAATTGCTTTATTAACTTATAGACCTCTAGCCTCATTAAATACTCATAACTAACTTCTCTACCAAGTTTTTTATGTTTTATTTTTGTTTGTAATCTCAAATCAATTTCTCTTGTAATCTCTTTTCTTGCCTTATCTTTTATATATGTAAAATTTAATCCATCTTCAAAATCCTTTTCTGTTATCTGTTTTTTATTTAACATTGAGAAAATCAGTCTATCTGCTATGATTGGTTTAAAAATTTCAGCAATATCTAAGCACAAAGAAAATCTTCTTTCTGATGGCTCATGTAAATAACTTATAGTTGGATTTAATTGTGTCTTATAAATTTCGCTTAGTACTCTTGTATATATAATTGTATTGACATATGAAATTAGTGAATTTATTGCATTATCAGGTGGATTTTTTACTCTTTTTTCAAATGCTATATCTTGGTTTATTATTATATTCCATGAATCATAGTATACTTTTCTTATATTTCCTTCTATCCCCATCAATTCCGGTACATCTTTACATAAATTTATCTGTTTTCTTAGATAATCTATTTCTTCCATATATTTTTTTAAGTCTTTTCCTCTATTATTGTAATATGTTAAATTTCTGTAAATATTATATGATGCTGCTTCTATAAATGATTTTGCTATGTTTAATCTTTTTTCTATATCATTATAGTATTCAACTTGTTTTATAAGTAGTTTACCTGAAACAAGTGATTCTTTTGGGCAATAAGTTCCTGTATAAAATCCATAATAATTAAAAAAATGTATATTAATTCCATATAATGATAAAAAATTTAATAAATTTGTATTAAAGTCTAATTCTGTCATGACATAAATATCATCAACTCTTTCTACTGGTATAGATTTTTTTGTGTTATCTTTGTATACTATTTCTAATGTATTATCTTTTCTTTGTAGCCTCCCGCTTCTATATAAATAATAAGATTGTTTCATGTCTTCCTCCTTATACATAACATAGATCATAATATGAACATTTAGTACATATTTTTGAATCAATTTTTTGTGGTGGTTTTTCCATTTCTACAATTTCTTGTATGTTTTTTATTACATTATTTAATATCTTTCTGTCTTCATTTTCTAATATTATTTCTTTTGATTCTCTTAAAAGCGGAAAGTCTATTTTTGCTTGTATATTTTTTACACCTTTATTTTCTAAATAATACATGTAATATTTTATCTGCCATATTCCAGCACCTTCAATAGACTTCGTCTTTTTGACTTCATGTAGTACTGCTCCATTTTTAATAAAGTCTATATTTATAGTATTGTCAATCATAATTTGCTTTTTTTCTCTGCTATATGTTGTTTCGTCAATTATTCTTCCTATTTGTACTAATTCACTGTTTTGTTCCATATTAATTTGATTAGCAAAATACCACAATCTTCTATGACATATGAAATAATAGTAAATCATTATTCCTGTAATGTTCATTGTATCATCTCTTTTCTTATAAAATAATTTTTATGTGATTATGTATTTTCACAATGCTTTACAATTCCCTTGAATTCATTGAATATTCTTCATCATTTTCTAAAAGCAATCCAATTTCGTTATCATATTTTGTATCAATAATATATTTTTCTTTAATGTATGGACATTCTATTATGAGATTTCCTAATTTCTTTTTGTTAGAACTACTAATTGATATAAATAATTTATCTATTCTTCGTTTTAACTCATATTTTTTCTTTTTGTCTGACTCCTTTGAATATTCTTCAAATAAATTTAGATTATTATCATAAATAATTTTAGAAATAACATCAATATTATTAATATTTCTCAATATTCTTTGAGCATCATTTTTGCTTGTATCATAATCAATAATATTATCTAATACTCGAAACGCTTCATTAAATTTTTTGTAAAAGTCTGTATTTTGTAGCATTTCTTTTGAATATAATTTATCAACTAAATCTATTTTTGTTTTTTCTTCTAAAATTTGTCCATTGTAATCTTGCAATAATTCAATACTTTTTTGATGTATTTCTTTGTCGTATATGTATCCAACACCACTTGTTTCTTTTATATGGATTTTTATATTGGGCTCTTTACCCTCATATTTTCTGCTTCTATAACATCTTCCAAATCTTTGAAATAAACTGTCTAATGTAGACATTTCTGTATATAGCATATCAAAGTCAATGTCTAATGAAGCCTCTACTATTTGTGTTGTTATCCATATTCCTGATTCATCTTTTTGTTTTGAAAATTCTTTTATATCTCTTTCTTTTTCACTCCTGTCCTCTTGTTCAAATCTTGAATGTAATAAATTTACTTTTTCAACTCCTTCATTTTTTAGAAATTTATATAATTCTATGGCTTTATTTATTGTATTTACTATTATTAGGACTTTTTTATTTTTTGATTTTTCTTTTATTTCATCTATGTCTTCATTAATTGATTTATCTATTATTTCAAATTTATGCCTTTTTGTATCCTTTATAAATTCATTATATTCAAATTTTATTCCCATTTCTTGTAGTTTTTCTCTGTATATTCTAGGAAGTGTCGCTGTCATTACCATAAATTTTCCATCTAAGTTGTTTATCATTTGAAGTCCTTTTAATAATACTGCTACTATTTCTGGCGAATATGCTTGTATCTCGTCTATTACAACTTTTGAATAACTTAAAGTTGCATATATTTTTTCATATCCTCTGTATTTGAATACAAATGGAAAGATTTGGTCTATTGTACATGTGGTAATTTTTTCATATAGATTTCTTGCTTGTTGTATTTTGTTAAATTCATCTTCTTCATTTTTTTCATCTAAATAGTCTAGTGCTGTTGAGTGTAATAGTCCAACATGTCTGTATCCTATTGTGTCTTTTATTCTGTCATATATTGCATTTATGCTTATTCTTAATGGTAGTGTGAAAAATGTTTTGTCATTTTTGCTCCATAAAAGTGCTCCTTCTGTTTTTCCCATTCCTGTTGAGCCTATTACTATTACATTTTTGTCTTGATTTTTTTCTTCAAATTGTTGTAAATCGTTTTCTTTGAAGTTTTGCTTTTTCATGAATTCTTTTACAAAATCGGCTATTTCATCTTTTGTTTGGTCTTCTACTGCTATCCATGCTGAACTACAATGGTCTAGTCTATGTAATAGTCCTTTCATCAGGCAGTATTCGTTGTATAGTTCGTCTCCTTCTGTAATCCTTGCTTGTCCTTCTACCATTCCTAAATATAATGTACTTAATTTGGAAATTTCAATTTGTAGCTCTTTTTCTATTTTTTCGATGTTGGGTTCTATATCTTCTTTTATTATTTCTTCTAGTAGTTCTCTGTCTATGTGTATTTTATTGTTTCTCTCGTGATGATAATAGATTGCTTGGTATACTAGTTTTCTTTCTTTTTTGGTCATTTCATATTGTTTGTATGGTACAAACATTGGAGATATTTGTTCATGTTTTATTTCTTGATTGTCAAATTTTGTTGGTATTAGTTTTTCTCCTATTGCTTCTCTTATTACATTTTGAAATCCTGAGAACACTTTTCCTGTGTCATGATATTGACATATTATTTTCATTAGTTGCCAAAATCTCTCTTTTGGCATTTCTATTGATTGTGTTATTTTATCTCCATATTCATTTTTTAATATTTCTAAGTTTTCTAATAGTTTATCTGTATGTTCTTTTATTGTTTCTGTCGGATTTGATTTTGCATAATATTTATACTCCATTTGGCATCCTTTCACTATAAAAATAAATATTGTCTCCATCTTCATCTTGTAATATTTCTTCAACACTTTTATTTGTGTGTTTTTCTATATATTTCACATTTACTTTGTTCCATTGCCTTACATCGTCTTTTACTTTATATGTAGTATTTAGTCTATAACTGATTCCATCTATTTCGTTGTCTATCCATTCAGGTATATACGCATTAATTTTTATATTTGTTTCATCTACTTCTTCTACATTTTTTAAAATTTTAATTCCGTCTACTCTTATAAGGTCTTCATTTCTTCCTAGTGTGAATGTTTCAGTTCCGTTTATTATGTTTTTATATATTTTGTCTATTATTTCGTCTTCTGCTTGTACATGTATAATCAAGTTAACGTTTAATAATTGATGTACATTTCTTGGCATTGATGTTACTTTGTCTTTTCCTTTATACATTCTTAAATTTTGATAGTTACTGAATATTCCTTCATAGTTTCCTTGTATAGATATGTTCATTGGAAAGTATTCTCCTGGTTGTGCTTGTAAGATTTTATGGAACATCCCTATTACTGTTGAGTATGGTGGTAATGGATATGTTTCTGCTACTTTTGTAGCGAATGGCTTTTTATAACATGCTGTTTCTTGGTATAGTTTTAGTTTTAATATTTTCATTTATACCAATCCTTTCTTTTATGCTTTGTAATATTTTTCATTTCTTCTATGCTAAAAAATTATTAAGTTTATGCTTTGTAGTATTCTTCTACTTTTTCTTTTAAATTTTTGAAGAATTCTTCTATATTTGTTGTTTTTCCTTCAAACATTTCTTCTATTTCTTTTTCATTTTCGAATGTATTTTTTACTATTCCTATTTTTGTGTCTTCTGATATTGAGTTCTCTCCTATTGTTAATGTTGCTGTGTCTTTTAGCATTTCTGTGTCTATACTGAATTGTCCGTCTTTTCCGTTTAGTTTTATTCTTCCTAAGAAAAATGGTGAGTTTATGTCATACATTCCTCCTATTACAAATACTGGACTTAGGTTTTCTTCTCTTCCTCTTATTTCTCTGTTTAAGATTTTTACTATGTCTAGCAATTGGTTGATTCTTTTTGCTTTTTCTTCATTTGGTAGTTCTATTTCTCCGTCTTCGTCTTTTCCTATTTTTTCTAGGTCTATTGTTATTGTGTATGTGTAATAACTTAGGTGTTGTTCAATGTTTGCAAGGTTTGGAAATTCTCCTATTCTATCTGCTAGTCCTTTATTGTTTAAAAATTCCATATCACTTTTATAATCTTCTAATGATATTGCATTGCTTAGTCTCACTGCTGCACTTCTTATGCTTGAGCCGTCATTTTTTGCTGTTTTCATGTATCCAAATAAATCCATTTCTTCTGAGTCTTGTATTGTTAATTTGTCGTCAAATTGTATTGTTCCTTTTTCTTTGTTTACTACTTGTAAATTCCAATTAAACAATTTATTTCCAAGTCTTACTATGTCATATCTTATTGCTTGTCTTGATGCAAATGTGTATACACTTCCATCTCCTCTTGTCAATTTTTTAAGTTCTGATATATTTCCTATTCCTTCTCCATAATTTAAACTTTGGCCTTTAAATATCATTGTTATTGATAATCCTTTTTTATTTTTTATATTCTCCATTTTATTTACTTCCTTTCTCTTTTTCCTTCCTAATTGTTATGTGCCTTTTTTAATATATAGTTTTATACTTCGGCTTCGCTATATTCATCTTTTTTCTCGTATTTATTTGATATTAATCCTGCTAAAAAACTATGTGCTATTGATTCAAAATCTAATCCTTCTGTTTGCATTGTTTCAATAAATATAGGGCTTACATCTTTTCCCATTGACATATGTATTCTTATTACAATGTCCATAAATTGTTTTTTGTTTCCAGCTTTTATGCTGTTTAACATTTTATATGTATATCCATCAATTTTGTTTTCTTCTCCTGTTCTTTTTAAATCTTCATGCATTTGTATTCCTAGGTTATACAATACTTTTAATTTAGCATCACTTTTTTTGATTCCTTCCATTTCTATGTCCTCCTTTTTTAATAGATTTAGTATCATTCTTACTCTTGTTGCTAAGAATGAATTGTACCCATTTGTATTTTCTTTATTTAGTTCGTCTCTTAATCTGTCATTTATTGCGTATTTGATATCTTTGTTTTTTAAGACATTGTCTACTATTTGTAGTCTATATCTATAATCTCTTATTTTTAATAGTGTTTGTTCTGAATATTGTGTAAAAAATATTGATACATATCTTTTTATATTGAAGTATTCAATTCTACTATATGCTCCATATTCTGCTTCAAATTCTACTACAAATATATTTTCTAGTTGCCATGTACTTATTTGTTTGTCTTGTTCTACTATGTCTAAGATTAGTTCTGTATATGGATTTCCCTCTTTATTCTCATATCTTGATTTATTACCAAAATTCATATTTGTTTTATATAATTTTTTAACACTTGTATCTAGGTTCACAAAACTTAATAATTGTTTTTCTTTATACTCTCCATTTTCTTTTACTGTTTTGGTTATTGTTGTTATTCCTGCTGGTATGCAAAATAAAATTAGTTTGCATATGTCACATATTGGCATTTTTACATTTTGCTCCCAGAAGAAGTTTCTGGCATTATCACTACTTATTGCTAGTGGTACAAAGTTTCCTTCTGAATAATTTGTTGTTAGTCCAATTTCATTTTCACACAATGAGCATCTTTGAATAACTTTTTCTTTTAAATATTTTTGTATTTCTTCTAATTCTTTATTTTTTTCTATATACTCTCTTTCTATTTTTGAGTAGATTTTTTCTATTTCTTTTGTTATATTTCCTTCTATTCTTGTCTTTTCTATGTATTGATTTATCTCTTCTATGTTATATTTTCCTTCTATGATGTCTTGGATAAATCCTGTTTCTACAATGTTACTAACATAATCTTTGTACATTAATTCTTCTTGTTCTTCATATGTTAGGCCTGTTTTTACTACATTTAAGAAGCTTGGTTGCCCATAATATGTGTTGCTTAGTATGCTTTTGAATAGGTTTAATGTCAGCTTTTTATTTATTTTTTCTTTTCCTATGTTTTCTAATATTTTTTCTTTTATTTCTATTATTCCTTGTTTTGTAGTTTCTTGGTCTATTTTGTCATATTGTTCTTTTATTTCGTTGTATATTTGCTCGTCTATTTTTTTTATTTTGTCTAATTGTTTTTTTACTGCGTCTTTTATGTATTTTTTATTTGTTTTTATTTTGTCTTTTCTTTGTTTTTCTTCTTCTTTGTTTTCTAATGGTGTTTCTATGTTACTTTCTATATATTCAAAATTTTTTAATGTTCTATTTTTTACACTTTCTACTACATTGTATCTATCGTAGAAGTATTTAAAATAGTATTTGTTGAAGTCTCTTAAATCTTCCGTTTCTATTTCTATGTAATTGTTTCTTTTTGTTACAAATTGTTTCTCATTATGTTCTAATATTTTTAGAAATCCCACAATTCCGCAATTATAGAACCAATCATTTAGGTATATTTTTGTTTTCACTTTTACACCTCCTTTTTTATTATTATATTATTTGAAACATTCCAAATCCTGCTGAATGCTTACTTCCTATTCCTGATTTATATAAATATTTTAGCAATTCTTTATTTCCACTTAATTCAAATGTTCCTGTTGAACATTCTATACATTTTTCGTAAAATTTGATTAGTACTTTTTTGGCTTTTATTGGTTTTATTGTAAATGTGTCTACTATTTCTGTTGGCATATTTGTTATTTTTAGTTGTTCTTTGATATTAATTTTTAGTGTTTCCTCAAATTTTTTGTTCTCATATGAGTAATAATAGTCTTTGTTATTTTCTCGTAATCTTATACATAATGGCGCTTGAAATTTCACTGATATTTTTTCTGTTGTTATTTCTTTTTCGTTTGCCATTGTTATATTTTCTAATGTCATTGAGTTGTTGTTGAGTGAATATTTTTTGTGTTTTTGTTTATTAAATGAGTTATATAGTATTATTCCTGTTTCATAATCTGATGTTGTTATGTTTATTTCTAGTCTTTGATCTTCTAATATTATTTTATCTTTTTCTATTTTTTGTTGTTTGTAGTATGCGGAGAATGCATATTGTTTTATTATTGGATCTTTTCCGTTGTAGTATTTTTGGTAATACTTTTGATTATATTCTTCTAGACTGTGTTTAAAATAGCTTATTATTGTTTTTCTGTATTGTATTGGTATTTCTTCTTTTTCTAGTTTAAAGTATAATTTAAATCTCATTTTTCCACCTTCTTTTTATTTTTTATTATTATATCATAACTATAACATTTTGTGTCGTATTTATGCTTTTGTTTTTATATTTTGTATTATATATTATTTGTTTTGAATTTCTTGTCGAATTTTGTCGGAATTTATTTTTTTATGTTGTTGGGAAGTTGATATTTTTTATTTTGCATTGGTTTTCTATTATAATTCTTGTGGTTTTATTGATGTGTTTGAAGTTTCATTTTATTTTTTTACTATTGGTTGTTTTTATTTTATTTTATTGTATCTTTTGGTATGTATTCGGGTTATGAGCGACGGCTCAAGGCTTTTTGAGTCTTTGTGAAAATTGGAGTTTTTGTTGGTATTTCAGTACATTTATTGATTTTGGTTTTAAGAACATTTGTGCATTTTTAGGGCATTTTTTGAGGGTTTATTACCCAATTTTTTCCCAATTCATAATGTACATGTGTTCGTATCTAGAATTAGTATTTGTTGAATTTTTGAAAAACATTTTTTTGCTATTAAAATTTTAATTTTTATGGAGGTTTTTATTTATGAATAATTTTAGAGAAGTTAATGAGGATATTTTGAAAGAGTGGCTAATGTTTAGAGAGGATGACTTAGCATCACTAACGTGCGATGAAGATAGAAAGCATTTTGTTTATTTTGATGAGATTTCTGCAAATATTTTAAGGAATGTTCCTAAGGAGAATAAAAAGTATGTACAGAAACAATTAAGTAAATTAGACGAGAATTTTATGGATTATATTTTTTATTGGAATGAGAAGTATTATAGGAATGGATTTTGTGATAGTATTGAGTTAATTATTGGTTGTATTGATAAATAGTTAAAATTAATCCAAAGTTTTTTCAAAATTTTGAGAAAACTTTGGATTTTTAAGTGCTTTTTTCAAATTGTAAGAAACATATTAACACATTATATTATATTTATTAAAATCTCCGTTTTATAATTATACTATTCTTTTAATTCCAATTTAAATGAACCATATTTTTTTCTTTTTGCGTTATTGTCTCTTCAATATAAGTAATATTATCATATTTGGATTCTACTTCTATATTATAAAAGTTATTTAAAATCATTAATACAAATTTTGTACAAGACATTAAGCTCTTAATTGGTATTCTACATGTTTCATTATTTGAAATAGTTAAATGTGAAGTAGGATGTACACAATCTTTCGAATTTTCTTTATCGTAATCTATTCTTATCATAGTAGGTATTCCAGGTTTTTCAAAAAAGTAATCAAAAAAATCTGTATCTTGTTCTGAAGATATGGATATTATCTGGTTTTTATCCAATATCTTATTATGTTTTTTTATAAATAACATTCTCTGCTTAGTAATTTCATTATTATTAATTATGAATTCAAACTGTATTATGCTTCTATCATAAAGTAAAATGGAATATTGTCGATTTACTAATAATTCCCTCATTATAAAGTCAATTCCTATATTGTTGTCATAAATGATATTACTTTTAGGACTTTTTTCATTCCATGTAATGTTGTAGCTATTTTTAGCAATTTCTTTTACAGATTCTCCTTTTTCTTCTAAAATTAATTCTTTTTCATATAATATTTTTTTTATATTCTGAATATCTTTCATTACTACTTTAAAAATTTGTTTTTCAGCCATTTTTTTCATCTCCATTTTCAAGTAGTTTTATTATTTCATCCTTTGAAGATATTCCAAATAATTCTTTTATAATTTGAATATCTGTAACTTTTCCATCTGCTTTTAATTTATTAATTAAATTTCTTGTATTATTTAGCGAACTCATAGCTCCTTCATCTAAATCTTGATTGTTTAGAATTAATTGTTTTTGTTCTTCCTTAGTTGGATAATGTTCAAAATAAAGTTTAAAATTATGTGTTTTTATTTCATTAAACTCGTCACATAATACTTGCATTTCTTCGCCATAACCTAATACTCTAACCCAGCCTTTACTTCTTGTAATGGCTGTAAATAGTGCATTTCTATCGCTTCTAGGTTCCAAAGAATTTGCACATCTTTGAGCATTAATAATATAAACCATGTATGCTTCATTTCCTTTAGCTCTAAAGATAGTAGAATACACAATTGAGTCTTTTCTAAAAAAATCTTCTGGACTGACAGTTCCAGCTAAATGAATAGCTATATCTTTATATTCATCTTTTTTTAATAATGTAGTAACTTTATTCTTATTATCACTTACTCCAATTGTATCCATATCTATAATCATAATATCACTTGGTATCAATTGATCTTTTCCGATGTTTTCTTTTATCATTTGTAAAAGAGATTCAGCTTGGCTATAAAAATCATCATATTTATGAAAATCAATAATTTCTTCAGGATTACATTTTAATAATTCTGGACTTGTTTCCTTTGTTCTATATAATTCTATGCTTTCACCTTCAACTATTTTTTTATCAGAAGTATATCCTATAGTTTCCCATACATCACTTGAACCAGGAATTTGAATTAATCCATCCTTTTTTCTATACAACCCCATTCCTATTGCATGTGCTGTTACTATAGTATTTGCCTGATTTCTGTAGCAAACTGTTAAAGGTGTATCATTACTTATATCTTGCCCAAAAATCTCTTTAGGCAATGGCATAGTTTCTTCATTTAATTTTTGTAATTCATCATAAGCATATACTAATCTCTTATCTTCTCCTAATACATTCAAACATAAATTCATAAAATTTTTATCAAAATCTTGCGCTTCATCAATTAAAATGCAATCATACATTTTTTGAAACTCTTTAACTTCTTTTATTACTTCTAGACATGCTTTAGAGAAAGCCATATTGTTGTACTTTACTCTAGCTTGATTATAGTTCAATGGTGTTATTCCATGTCTCAAACAAATTTCATAATACACTCCTGGGGCAGTAGCAGAGCCCCACGCTTGCATAATCTTAATCTTATTTTTATCGTATTTAGCTCCATCATTCTTCGTAGCATAAAATTTTGATATTAAATTTACTAATTGATTTCTAAGTGCTCTAGTTGAATATGTAACCACTATTATCCAATCTCTATGAGCCATATGTAACTCTACAGCCTTTCTTGCTAATACTATTGTTTTACCACTTCCAGCCATACCTCTAATTCTCTGGATTCCTTTTGTATCTGACAATATAGCTTCCATTTGTTTTGTATCATATTTTTCAACTAATTGGTTCATTTCATTAATTAAATATGCTTTTGTGCCTTTTTCCACTCCATCTCTTTCTATTCGTTGATTTATACCATATGCTTCCTGTAGCCCAGATAAAATATTATTATATAACTCATCTGAAAATTCGTTTTCTTGTTTGTTCTCTTCTATAAAATTTAATATATCATTTACTGTAAAGGCAAGAAGATTTTCTTCATATCTGGTCATTATTTCTTTTGAATATGTAATTATAATCATATCAAAAACTAATTTTCTTTTTCTCATTAAAAATGGTTGTTTTCTAAATCTATTCTCAACTTTTACATAAATATCATCTTGAATTTTAGTATAATCAGTAACAGATTTAGTAAGAATGTTGAATATAAAGACCCCAATTTTTGAAATAATAGCTAAATCTACACTTATTTTATTATCAGTATATTCGTCAATATATATTGGATATCCTATATATGCTTCACCTTTTATTGTAGGATATTTTTCATTAAATTTTTTTATTATTTTAACAATAATCTCTTCTTTTTCTTTGTCTTCTATACTTCCAATATTCTTTAACATTTTTCTTCCCCCAAAAACATATTTATTAGTTTCCATATTCTTCTACAATTTCTTACAAATTATTTATAACATCATCTATCAGATATTTTGTCTCTTACTATCTATTTTCTTTTTTAATTTTATATTTTTTATAATTTTACTTATAGTATTAATTATACAATATTCGTTAATTATCTAATAAATTTATAATATTTTCTAGTTCATTTATAAGTTGTTTTTCTATTCCATTCAAATAAACTGCACATTGCTTTTGCATAAAATATTCACTTCCATTATTTCCTGATCTACTTAAAGTTTCAAAAGAAACAGTATATTGTTTACCTATTTCTAACGTTGTACCATTAAAACTACAACCTTCTTCTAATGCTGTTATAACTATGCCATTAGAATTATATTTACATATTTCTATTTTATCTATTTTATCTGCTGAAAAATCTAATATAGCAACATCATCTCCAACATCAGTCTTTTCTTTCCATAATTTATTAAATTCGTATAATTTATTTACACGTGGACTTTTATTAACGTATGAACTTAATTTATCATGTAATAAATTTGACTTAACCTTAACCTTTCTAGCTCTGATTTCTTTCATCCTTCGTACGCTAATATTCCCTTCACACAAAGTAGCTTGTTGTATAAAATCTGTAGCGTTTGTAATCGAAATCAATTTCAAAGTACCAATATTGTCTGATGAATAATCTATTGGTGTTACTTTTGTTATCTTAGAATCTTTATCTTCTACTATAAAAACTGAATCATCCATTTGCATTTTTTCTACTAACTTTTCGTTTAATATATTTGAATTTAAAAACGGTACTAAATAATCAATTCTTAAATCTAAATCCACCAATACTAAATATTCATCATCATAATCTTGATTTCTCAAACTAATCATTTGATCTTTTGCTTTAAAAGTTTTTATCTCTATTTGTGGCATTCCATCTACTGGTTCCCATTTGTTATTAAATTTTGTAAAAGGAATTTGCTTTCCATCTACATTAATGCCAAAGATATCTGGTGCAATTCCTGCTATTGCTTTTGTAGGTTTATAATAATAATAATCACTTATTACACTTACTTCTTTATCTGTTTGAATTTGAGGTAAAATTATCTTGTCAAAAACTAAAGAGTCCGATAATGTATTGATAAACCTATCAAATATACCACCCATAGAATCGCTTTTTGATGTTAATGCACCTTGCATCGTGGTACCTTTTTGATTTTGAACCAGTTTGGTAATAAAATAAACTCTCTCTATTATATCATCTTTATTGAATTTTACTTCTTTCATATAAACTCCCCCTATATATCATTTTTTCTATTCATCTATAAAAAAATTACTCCATTAAATTAATCTTTTTTATAGGAACTACTCTAAGAGGATTTATTATTTTATCTTTTATTGAAAATCTAGGTCTTCTTCCTTGTAATTGTTGATCTCTAAACGTTTCATTTTTCTTATAATTTAAAACAATATTATATATATTACTTGAATCAATTTCGTAAAACCATATATTTCCATCTACTTCTCCAAATGGTGCTAAGTCTACAAAAATCAACTTATCCCATGTTGAAGTAGGTCCAAATGACGTACAATCATTTTTTATAGAAGCTGACTTTATTTGAATTCCCTCACCAGTAATTTTATCTACTGCATCATAAGAATGTGCTGTGCCATTTGTTCTAACAGCATTAAAGAAGATACAATATAAAGCTTCACTAAATACATCTGGCACATTTAAATTTTTTCCACCAAATTGTTTTAAATCAATATTTATATTCATCCATTTACGAAAAATTTGTTGGAATTTTTTATAATCTTCCATATCAAATTCATCGCCTATTACTGTAGTTCCATCTTTTAATTTTACTTTAACTTTTTTCATACTTTTTTACATATATGAATTAATTTGTTTTAAACAATACTTCTGGAGATATATCTAGAACATCACAAATGTCAAAAATAACTTCTAAAGAAACCGGCGTTACCATGTTAGGAGCTTCAATATTACTCATATGTGTTCTACTAATACCAATCTTTTCTGCTAATTGGCTCTGTGTCATTTTCTTTAATTTTCTTTGTAATGCAATATTTAACCCTATTCTAATATACTTCTCTGAATGTTTATTATTCATATACTACCTCCTACAAAGGATTTTATCTAATTTTCTATTAAATTTAAACAATCTGTATGTTTGCATTTTTAAACTTTCTCAATGCAATTACAATTTTAATTATTGCATTTTTATTATACAATTGTCTCATAGATATACAAAAAGAGTGATATAATAATCACTCTTTTATATATCTATTTTAATTATTATCATTTTTATCTAAGATTTCTAAAATCTCTTCTGACAATGTTGTTATGACTGGAACTGAAACAGCATTACCGGCTTGTTTATATAATTGAGATTCAGGATATTTTTTTCCATTAATTTCTTGTGGCAATTCATATCCATTCCCTACCGGAAATCCCTGTAATTTAAATGTTTCTGTTGGAGTTAATTTTCTTATACCATCTTTTACTTTAATCAGTGGAACATTATGCCCTCCTGTTCCCATATTGGCTGTTAATGTTGGACAAACACCACTTTTATTTTTTCTTACATACATACCTCTACGACATTGATAAAATTGGTACATCTCATCTACTTGTTCATCCAAATTTATTCTATTTTCTTTTTTTGATTTTTCAAATTCATCTAACGAAACAAAATAATTTGGATATTTTGTTTTTGTATAATAATATTTTTCTGCATCATTTTTGGTTAGATCATAATTAATTACTTTTTTTATTTCACTGACTTTTTCTTCTGAAGTTTTATTTTTTCTTAAATTAGATAAAACATCTTCATCAAAAATATTAAATAATTCTATATCTTTTTCATTTGATAAGCCAATAATATAAATTCTTTCTCTATTCTGAGGTAAATCAGAATAATCCATTGTATTTAATACCTTTTCGAATATTTTATATCCACAATCTTCTAATTTTTGCTTAATAACTTTATATGTTCTACCATTATCATGTGCTTGTAAGTTCTTCACATTTTCAAGAAACAAAACTCTAGGCTTGTAAAATTTATCTCCTAACATTTCTATTAAATCTATAATATTTAAAAATAAATTTCCTCTTTCATCGTTAAATCCTTTTTGTTCTCCAGCAATACTAAAAGCTTGACATGGAAAACCTCCATTTAAAATATCTATAGGTTCTTTTAAAATTATTTCATGTAAACTTTCATAATATTCTTTTTCTTCACTACTCTTAGCAAGTTCAGGATGCAATACTAATTTTATATCTCCTTGTAATAATTTATGTTTAAAATTTTTACTATAAGTAGCACAAGCATACTCATCGATTTCATTTGCCCACAACAATTTATAACATGCATTTTTAGTCTTTGCATTTTGGAATCCCAAACAAATTCCTCCAACTCCGGCAAATAAACTTCCAACTTTATATTCTTTCATTTCATACCTCTTTTCATTATAAATATATCACATTCATTTCTTTAATGCAACATCATAGTTTGCATTCAATATTTTTTTCTACAAATATCTGCTTCATCTATGATTTCAAAATTATTTTCAATTAATTCCCCTGTAAATTTTATATTGTTTTTTATATAGTTATCTAGTTCATCAAAATTGTCTAAATAATAGTAAGATTCTGGAATAATAAATTTTTTTAAATCATTTCTTAAATCTTTCAAAGTTATTTCTGTTGTCATTTTAAATTTATTTATTGGCATCGCATATTTATAATTTCTTGATAGGTAATCATCAATTCTGTAACTCACTTCACTATTACATTTGTATTCTTCTTTCCAATCTTTTAAATTAATTCTTTTATCAAATTCAATATATCCTACAATTTTTTGAACCGGCTTGCTAATATATAAATAAGCATTTATAGGCTCAGAATAAAATTGATGTCTATATTCAAATATCTTTTTTCCTGTTCTAATTAAATCAAATATCTCTGGTTTTAAACTTAATAACATTGTATGCATATTTTACCTCAATAAATATAAAATTTTCTTTTATTTTATATCATAAAATTTATTTTTTTTCCACCAATCAACAATTATTTATAAAGATTTTTTTCTATTTATATTTTATATCAAACATTTGTTTTAATGTCAATATATTTTTTAATTTCTATGAAAAAAATGATCATATGGATAACCTGCTTTAATATATAACTCCGTTAGCTCCATTTTGTATTTCTCTAATAACTCTAAATACTTTTGCTTAAAAATATTTTTACAAATCCATTCAACTCCTTTTCTTGAAATAATAACTTTATTATTATCTAAATATTTATAAATATTAAATCCATTATCACACATTTTCTTAATTGCTTTTCTTATACTAGATTCTGCTCTATTAAAATAGTTTTCTAATTGTTTTATATCCATATCTTCATTCCACCAATTTTTATTGCGTTCTACTTTCAAAAAATCTTCATACAATTTAATTCTGGTTTCAAAAAATTCTACATCAGCATCTATTAAAGATTTTTCTTTTTCAAAATACACAAATTTTA
>FR901959.1 GCA_000438255.1 Clostridium sp. CAG:389 | reverse complement strand
TTGCTATTATTTATAATTAAAATAAATAAATCATCTATATTATATTTTATATTATTATGGGTGAAATTTTTTTCATACCCTCCTATGAAATTATTTTCGTGGGGTGGGGTGAAAATTTTTTCATACCCTAGTGCATCTGTTAAATATATTTTTCTTTGGTAATTATTTTCTACAATTATTCTTATATAGCCTTTTTCTTGTAACTTAGATATTGTAAATTGTATTGCTCGAGGAGTGCAATTATATAAATTAGCAAAATAATTATTTGTAGCAAAACAATATCCTTCTTTATTGCACAGACAAGTGATTTCACTATACAATAACTTAGCTTTATCTGTTAAATCTTTATCATATCTAACAACTGCTGGTAAAATGGAATAATAACTACTTTTAATATTTTCATCCAAAATTTAACTCCTCTCATAAAAATTATTCATCTGATTTTTTTCCTGCTAATATACAGGCATATAAAAAGAGGCTAAGATTAGCCCCTAAAAATAATCCTAAAATAAATAAAAGCATAAATTCATTCTCCTTTTTGATTATATTTTTATTATTTTTATAAAATATAGTTGGGGGAATATATTTTTTGTTAGAGGGATGAAAAAATGCTTTAAAATCAGTACTTTTACAATTTCCCCCAAAATTCCCCCAGAAGTTATTTGAGTTGCCCCCAAATTCCCCCAAAAGTCGTTTTATAATAATCTTATTTGAATTATTTTAAACCATAATAAATCATTTTAAATTTTCAAAAAATCTCCAAACCATTGACATGTAAACAACTGTAAGCTATAATGCTTATAGCAGTAAGTACTTGTATAAGGTGCTATTGGAGAGAAAAAGCCAACTACGAACCGGAAGGTCGGGGGTTCGAATCCCTCCTGGTGCACCAAAAACCATTCACATGAATGGTTTTTTTACTTTAATTTATTATCACTTTCTAATATTATTTCGTCCTTTTTATTAAATATATAAAGACAGATAAAATTAATTACCTGTCTAAAAATTTTATTTTTTCATATCATTATATACCATTGAAGTTAAATATTGTTTTTCTTGTTCAATATCTTTCCTAATTCTACTAGCCGATATTTTATATTTTTCTCTATTTAAATCTACTATAACATTTTCTAAATTCAAATATTTTGCAACATATTTTCCATAATCTTCACTACTATAAAAATGCGTGAATTTTATATCTTTTATTATACTTGATAAATATTTCATTTGAATATTTATACTTTCTTCATCTAAACCATATTGTTTAGGACTATTAAACGCTTTCAATATTTTAACATTCGGAAAAACATTCTTGATCCATTTTATTTTTGTTTCAATGTCAATATCAAATTGTGGTGTATCATACACAACAACATAAAATTCATCCATTTTCTTTAAAGCTTTTTCTATTAAATATTGATGTCCTTTGTGAAAAGGTGCAAATTTTCCAATAGTAAACCCTCTTTTTATCATATTATTTATTTCTTCTCTTTCATTATTATTTTTTGGTACTGGTGGAATGCTATTTATTCTATATATGATTTGTTGCAATGTGTGATTATTTCATAATTTCCACCTAAACTATTTCTGGATTATCCTCTAAAATTTTATCAACTATATTATCATTATCAACTAAATTAAACGTATCTACATACCCTTGTAAAGACCTAGCTTTAACTCTTAAATTATAATTATCTTTATTTACATATATTTTAGATTTACCTTTTCCATTTTTGGCCTCTTGAACCAAATTTGAAACAGGCGAATTTCCATCAAAAGCAATAACAATTGAATTTCTTCTCTCAAAAATTTCATAATTAAAACTTTTGTAAATACCAAATTCTTCATTTTCTGTCGAAATACGCACTCCATTAATATTATCATTTAAAAGTTTTTCACCGACTTCTTTTGAAATCATTTTAGGAACTATTGCATATATTTCAAAATCTTTATTCAATTTATTTGATATATCTATTATAGCTTTCTCATAACCTTCAACTTTATGTCCAACAACAAAATATACCTTTTTATTATCAATTTTTTTGATTAAATCTTCTAATATATTTAATCCCTCTTCTGTCACTTTTGTTTCTCTATTTTTAGCATTAAAACTTCCACCAGCAATTATTATAGGAATTCTATCTAGTGGTAATTCCTTTATTTTATAATCTAATATACTTTCAGCTTTTATATTATGATTTACTCTCAATTCAATTGTATTATTTTTATTCTCTTCCTCAATTTTCTCTTCTAAATCTAATATTGCTTCCCTTATAGTTCTTCCCGCTAAAAATTCATTAAATTTTTTGCTTTTTTCTTCAAAATATTTATTCTCATGGTCTATTATTTCATCTTCTACTTTTCTCATTTTTAAAAAATCTTCATTGCTTAACCCTAATAAATTCTGAATTGCTAATTGTTCATCAACTGTATCTGTACCATAAAATCCACATCCGTCTGTTCCTTGAACACATTTTATACCATTTTCTAGATATTTCTTTATAGGATGATTTTTTAGTGTTGTTAGATTATTTAATCTTACATTTGATGTTAATTGAAATTCTAGAACCGCTCCTGAGTCTTTTATTTCTTGCATTAGTTTCCTTCCTTTTTCGGAATCTAATTTTGTTGTATATAGTCCATGTCCTATTCTAACTCTCGGCATCTTTTGTCCTGGTTTTAAGCTTTGTTTCACACATTCAATTGATTTTTGTACATTATCTCTTAAACTATCATTTTCACCAGCATGTATTCTTACTGTGTATCCATTATCTTCATTACATACATATTGTACTATTTCTTCTATTGCTGGCTTTAATTCTGATATATCATTTATTTCTTCTCCTATAAAGTCACTTCCAACTACATATGGGCTTTTTGATACTGCTTTTAATACATTTAAATTTTCTCTTAAATAATTGCTATTTATTTTTGCATCTTTTATTATTGTAAGTGGAATTCTTCTAATTGCTACTAAAAATCTAATTTTTACTCCTGTTTCTTTTTCTATTTGTGGCATTATTCCGTGTAAATCTTCTAACAAGCTTATTGCTTTCATACCTTTTTCGCCTAAATGAGTGTCTGCGATTTCTATGTAGTATATACCTTGTTTTTGATATTCTCTTGCTACCCATAGCAATTTATCTTGTCTTAAATTAATTTTTGCATATGGACTGTCCTCTTTTGAATCTTCTATCATTTTGTTTAATATTTCTTTTATTTCTTTATCCGGAATTTGCTCTATTTTATTATTTTCTAGTTCTATTTTTTCTTCGCTTTCTATTCCTCTTGCAAAGACATATCTATACAAATATAATTTTTCAAGATTAGTAAATACAGCTTGTCCATCTTTTAATATTTCTAAGCTTTTTCTTATTTTAGGTATGTTTTCATCTGCATTTTCTAAGTTATTTAGTATTAAATCTGCAAAATTTATAAATGTATTATCATCAATTCTTCTAATTAGATATTTTCCCTGTAATTCTGAGTTTTCAAATTGTTTCTCTACTTCTTTTCTTTGTTCATATATTTTTTCTTCTTGTTTTTTTGTTATTTTCAAATCTAATTTCTTTATATAATATAATGGGTATCTAACTTGACGTTTTATCCCCAATGCTATTAGACAGTCTGCTGATAAGTTTGCATTCATATGTGTGTGTAAGTCTGTTCTGAATTTTGCTTTCTTTAATATATATGATTTTACTAATGTTTGATTAATGTCTAAATTATAATTTTTTGTTTGTGACATTAGTGTTTTACTTATTGCGGGAATTGTTGCTTTTATTTCTATTCTTCCGTCTGTATAGATATTTGCTATTTTTATTCCTCCTAGTCTAAATATGTAAACTTCTTCATTGTCTCCATTTAGACTTGCTGGTATTGTTCCTTTTATGATTTTCATGTCTTTTTCATTTTTTATTGTTTCTAAATTACATATTTTTGCCAAATTTGTTATTAAATTTCCTGTTCCATGGTTTGGTGTTTCTAGTATGTATGTTAGTTCATCTTCATTAGTCTTGTACAAATTTACTATTATGTCTTTTTCTTTGTCTAAATAAAACTTATTTATTACTTTTGAATTTTCCATTTATATCTCCCCATTTTTTATAAGTTAATTCAATATTTTATCATAAATTTTACTTTTTTTCAATGATTTATGTAGACTTTTAATATATTGTTCCGTTTTCTTCTTTATATTTTTCAAATGTTTTTATACATTCATCTCTGTCTATAAGTGTTAAATGTATTAAATCTTTATTTTTGCCTTTTAAGTAATCATATATTATATCATCTCTGAAACCTATATCTCCTGCATCTTCTTTTGTACATCCATAATATACTTCTTTAATATTTGCCCAAATTATAGCTGATAAACACATTGGACATGGTTCACATGAGGTATATAAAATATAATCTGATAAGTCATATGTATTTAGCTTTTTACATGCTTCCCTAATAGCTACAACTTCTGCGTGTGCTGTCGGATCATTATTTTTTAATACTTTATTATTTCCGTTTGCAATTATGTTACCTTTTTTATCTACAATAACTGCTCCAAATGGTCCTCCTTCTTTTTTTGCAATTCCTTTATCTGCATTTTCTTTTGCAATTTCCATATATTTATTCATTTTCTTATTTTCCTCCCTAAATTTTTGGCTTTATAATATTTTAATCTATTACCTTCTATAAATCAATAGAATTTTCAATGATTAATTTAATATATGACAAAATGAACCTAACACACTCTATATAAAAGTGGAGTGTGTTAGGTCTTGGTTAAAAAAGTTTTTAATTCTTTCGTAATTCAGTGTCCTCAAACAAATTTAAAATTTTGACAAAAGTATTTTCCATTTCTTTTTCATTTTTTCCTTTAAGGTCATAATATAATTTTGGGTTTTTACAACCTGAAAGATGCAGAATTTCACCTACTGAAATAAATGGGCTAAAAAGTCCTTCATTACATGTTTTATAATATGGACATTCTTTTATACACAATCTAGAATACTTTGTTCCTTTGGATGTATCTTTTACTTGAACCCATTGATTACCAATAAAATATCCACTTCTTGGAATCCCAAATGGATTATATATGTAATATTCTGATTTACTTTTATCTGAAATTTTGTCTAAATATGAAGTTACACTTTCTAATGAAATATACGATTTTTTTCCAAATTTTATTGCTTCTTGACCTGTTAATCTATCATCTGTTCCAAAATACTCATCTCGTATTATCAAGTCTAATATTTTAATATTTACTCCTAAACTAAGTGATTTTGCTATAAGTCCTTCCATTTCTTGTATGTTTTGTTTAGTCACTACAATATTAAATCTTGTTTGTACATTTCTTTTTATTAATTCTCTTGTTATATCTTTTATTTCATTTGATAAATATTTCGGGTAGTGAATCCCATGGATATACTCATTTAAAGAATCAACACTTATTACAACATCAATTCTATCTTTATAATCCTGAATTATGTCTAATAATTCATTTTCATTTAGCTTATATCCATTTGTGTTTAAACGAATTCTAGTATTTGTACTAAGATTCATTATGTACTTGATCAAACTTGGTAAATATTCTACCATAGTTGGTTCTCCACCAGTTATGCGAAATGTTGTAATTCCTAATTTATATGCAACTTTGATTATCTTTTTTAGATTTTCAAAGTTAATTGTTCCTTTTAAATTAGGATTTATGTTTTCTCCTGTTGGCTTGCAATAGAAACAGTTGTGGTTGCAATTTGTTGTAATTGCAATTGCTAAGTAATTAATCCGTTCTTTTTCATCGTTTTTATTCATTATCTTTTTCCTTTCTTCTCATCAAATTCTTGACAAATTTGTGTGCTGCATTTTGTTATTATTTTTATAATAGCATCTTTTTATTAAATTGTACAATATATTTTTGTACATTTGATATAACTATAAGTTATATCAAATTTTTTTCTATAATTTTTATTAGAAAATCAACTTCTTTTTTTCTTTCTAAATTAACATATATTCCAAATTCAATTGGTTTTAATTCTAATTCTGTTTTTAATTCAACCAAATTATACTTCTCTAACTTTTCTTTTTCTACATATTCTTTCGTTATTAACCCTATTGCATCACTTTTGCTAGTTACTTCTAAAATAGTGTTATAACTTGAATTTTTCAAATTTAATTTTATTCCATTTGTCAGTTTGTTTAATCTTGTTACCGTTTGTGCATAATTTCTTGGTACATATATTATTGAATTTTCCAATTCTTTAATAGTTACTATTTTCTTTGCTAAATTTGATTTTTGGTTTGTTATAAATATGTCATTTAATTGTCCAAGTGATATATATTTTATATTTTGATTTTCAAATTCTTCTACCTTTTTAGAAAAAACTATATCTAGTTCTTTGTTTTTTAACATCTCCAACATTTTAGTTGTTTCAAGACATTTTAAATCTAAATTTATATTTGGATATTTTAAACAAAATTCATTTATGCATTCTCCAAATACTATATTTAATAAATGATTATGTGAGCCTATAATGATGTTATTATTTTTACTAAATTCTTTATCTATTTCTATAATTTCATATATTGGTGTTTTTAATTTTTGGTATAATTTTTCTCCTATTTCAGTTAATTCTAATCCTTTGTTATTTCTTTTAAATAGTGTTTTTTCTAATATATTTTCTAAATTTTTTATGTGTTTTGTTACAGCAGGTTGAGAAATATTTAATTTTTCACTTGCTTTTGTAATGTTTAATTCCTGTGCCACTATTACAAATATTTTATATAGTTCTAAATTTATCATATTGATTTTTCTCCTCATTTCTTAGTTTTGTAACAAGTATTCTTATTAAGTATAATAATTGCTTGCTGTATTTTTATAATAACATTTTTTAGAAAATTGTATAATATTATTTTTACGTATTTGATATAACTATAAATTATATCTATTTATTTTTATATCATCTAAACAATTTTAACTTATTATATTATTAAAATTCATAAAATTTTCTTTTTTTAATATATTTTAATAACTCTCATTAATTTGGAGGATTTATAATGATTATTAAAACTTTAAAAATAAACAAACAATTCTACTTTATAACAACACTCTTATCAATTATTATTATTTTAACCGGTTACTTTTTCATCTCAAAATCAGTAACTTTTGGACCAGAACTATTTTGGAACAACTACTCTGACGTCAACCCATCTGAATCATCTAATGATAATTTCATAAAATGGGTAGATTTTAACATAACATCCGAAGCACTCTCAAAAACAGCAAAGCTAGATATAACTTCACATAATTCAGATTCTGAAATAAAATATAACTGGATAGAATTATTATCTTATTTAGCATGTAAAAATGGAGGAAACTTCAAAAATTTCAAGCAAACTGATTTAGATAAATTAGTAGACCAACTCCAAAATGGAAAATCAATGCAAGAATTAACTCAAAACATGAAATACTATAATTATTATTTTAATGCATATTCTGCTGTTTTAAGTGGTTTTATTGGAAATTATTCTATTGAAGTTGAAGATGAATCTGGAACTACTCATTTTGAAGACAAGTATGGAATCAAAGCATTTTTGCCAATTGCAAAAAATTATAATTTTAGTCATTATGACGATTTCGGTGCATCAAGATCTTATGGTTTTAAACGTACACACTTAGGGAATGACCTTATGGGGAGTATTGGAACACCAATAATTGCTGTTGAATCTGGCACTGTTGAACATTTAGGTTGGAACCAATATGGTGGCTGGCGTGTCGGAATTAGAAGTTTAGACGGAAAAAGATATTACTATTACGCACATTTACGAAAAAATCACCCATATGTCTCTGGACTTACGGAAGGCTCAAAGGTTACCGCTGGCGATGTTATAGGCTATCTTGGTATGACTGGTTATAGTACCAAAGAAAATGTTAATAATATTAATGTACCTCATCTTTATTTTGGTTTGCAACTTATTCTTGATGAATCTCAGGTTGATGGCAATAATGAAATTTGGATTGATGTTTATAATATTATTGAATTTTTGATGCAGAACCGTTCTTCTGTTTTTATGAATAATTCTGAAACAAAAGATTATGTAAGAAAATATAATTTAAAAGAATGAGACAACTTGGGGCCGTCCCACATGTCTCATTTTTTTCCGCAATACCACCGATATTGTTTTATTAACCTTTCCCCTAGAAACCTGTAAAACAACAATATCGTTTGGTTGTTTACCATAAATATACTCTCTCAATTCATTCATTGTGTTAATCTCTTTCCTATCAATAGAAGTAATAATATCCCCCTCTTTTAACTCAGTTTTAGAAGCAGGTCCATTTTTTATAATTTGTGCAACATATATTCCTTTATTAAAATTTAAGTTGCTATTTAAATATGGTATGACGTCTTTATCATAGACATATACTCCCATTGTAGCCTGTTCAAATGAACCATTTTTAATAAAGCTCTCAATTACAGGTTTTACCACATTTATCGGTATTGCAAAACCTATTCCCTCTGCTGATGATATTTTTACTGTATTAATTCCGAATAACATCTCCATTAGGATAAATCAAAGGGCCACCGCTATTTCCAGGATTTATTGTTGCATCAGTTTGAATTAGGTCAGACATATAAGAAGCAGAATCTTTTTCTTCTAATTTGATCGTTCTATTTTTGCTACTTATTATTCCAGAAGTTACGGTTCTTCTAAACTCAAAACCTATTGGGTTTCCTATTGCATATACCGTTTCTCCTACTCGTATTTTACTTGAATCCCCTAAATTTATATACTTTAAATTTTCTGCTTCTATTTTTGTAATTGATAAATCTAAATCAGAATCACTCCATACTACTGTTCCATCATATTTTTTACTATTTTCTAGTGTTATATAACATGTACTATATTTCGCACCTGTAACATGTTCATTGCTTAAAATATATCCGTTTTCAGAAATAATTACACCAGTTCCTAATCCTAATAATGTTTCTGTATTTGTAGAGAATATTGAACTTCCATTATCTTTTAATTTTGATATTCCTACTACACTTTCCATCGTTTTTTCTAAAATATCTGCTACATTTTTGCTTTTTTCTTCTACGTTTTCCACAGTTTGTTCATTTACTGTGGATTGTATTCTTTGTGTTTCATATGATTGTGGATTGACTTCTATTTTTGTGTATGTATAGTATAAATAATATCCAATTATTATAGATATTGCTAATATTATTATTCTTGATATTATTTTTTTGGTATTGTTTTTCTTTTTTGTTCTTTTTGCCATTTGTACCTCCTATTTTTATTATGTACTCTTTTTTTATTATTAAACCTGTATTTGGGACGGAGGAAAAAAACAGTTTTTATAATATATGGACGGAGGAAAAAAACAGTTTTTAAATATATATTTAAAAACTGTTTTTTTCCTCCGTCCCCAAATACAGGTTTTCCTCTCTTTTCACATTCAGATTTTCTCCTCAAAAATCCATATAAAAAACATGTCAAATACTTGCATATTCTGTATTTTAATAGTATAATTCACTTGTTATTATACGTATTTTATAAGGAGTAATATCTATGGAAAATAAAGAACTATTTGAATTAACAAATCCACAAAAATCAATCTGGTACACAGAACAATTTTACGAAGGAACAACAGTAAACAACATCTGCGTTTCAGGTACTTTGTATGGAAATATTAATGAAGATTTATTGAAGCAAGCTATCAATAATGTTATAGAACAAAATGATAGTTTTAGAATTCATATTGTTTTAAAAGACAATATAGCCAAACAATATATATCAGACTATACAAATTTTAATATTGATGTTGAATATATTAATGATGAGTCTGAAATTAAACAAATAGAAAGTGAAGAAGCAAAATACAAATTTGATGTTATAGACTCTGATTTATTCAGATTCAAAATTGCTATGTCAAAAAACAATTTTGCTAGTATTATTTTGACTGTAAATCACTTGATTGCTGATTCATGGTCTCTTGGCCTTGTAATTCAAGAAATTATAAAAAATTATAATTCAATAAAAAATAATGAAGAATTTACTCCAGATACATTTTCATATGTGGACTATGTTAATTCTGAAAATGAATACAGAAATAGCCCAAAATTTGAAAACGATAAAACTTATTGGAATCAAATATTTAATACAATCCCAGAACAAGCAACAATACCTTGTTTAATTAGTGGTGCAAAAAATGTTTCATATAATGCTAAAAGATTGGGATTTGAAATTGACAAAGATATTTTATATAAAATCAATAATTTTTGTAGAGAAAATCATATTTCTACATTTAACTTCTTTATGGCAATTTTTTCAATTTATATTGGTAGAGTTTCAAATATAGATGACTTTGTAATCGGTACGCCAATTTTAAATCGTTCTAATTTTAAAGAAAAGCATACAACTGGTATGTTTGTTAATACTGTTCCTGTTAGATTTGATAACATAAATGATGGGACTTTTAAAAAATTAACAAATACTGTTGCAACAAAAATGTTGGGAATTTTAAGACATCAAAAATACTCTTATAATTCAATTTTAGAAGATTTACGTGAAAAAAATGGAAATATTCCTAATTTGTATAATATAATTATTTCTTATCAAATCACAAAGGCTTTTAATAGTGATTTAGGTAATTATAAGACAAATTGGACTTTTAATAATTATTGTGCAAATGATTTTAATATTCATATTTATGATATAAATGATACTGGAAATTTGATTATAAATTATGATTATCTAATTGATAAATATTCTGAAAATGATGTTATTGATATTCATAATCGTATTATTAATATGATTAATCAAGTTTTGACTAATAATGATATAAACTCTTGTGATATTGAAATTGTAACTCCTGAGGAAAAAAATAAAATGCTTAATATTTTTAACAATTGCAATGTAGATTTTCCTAGGGATAAAACTATTGTTGATTTATTTGAAGAGCAAGTTGAAAAAACACCTGATAAAATTGCGGTAGTCTTTAATGATGAAAAATTAACTTATAAAGAATTAAATGAAAAATCAAATCAATTAGCTAGATACTTAATAGAACAAGGTGTAACTCCCCATACAGTTATTGGTCTTAGATTAAATAAAAGATTAGAAATGATAATAGGCATCTTAGCAATTATTAAAAGCGGTTGCTGTTACTTACCAATTAATATGCAATATCCAGAGGACAGAGTAAATTTCATGTTAAGTGATAGTAATGCAAAATTATTGCTTGGTACAAAAGATTCTTTAACAGATATGGAACTTGATTTACCTAAAATTGATATTGATTTAAGTAATACCGATATTTACAATTACAATGATAAAAACTTAAATTTAAAAATTTCACCAGAAGATTTAATTTATATAATTTATACTTCTGGTTCTACTGGAAAGCCTAAGGGTGCAATGCTTTGTCATAGAAATGTTGTAAGATTATTTAAAAATGATAAATTCTTATTTGATTTTGATGATACTGATGCATGGGTTATGTTCCACTCTGTTGCTTTTGACTTTTCTGTTTGGGAAATGTATGGAGCATTACTATTTGGTGGCAAATTGGTGCTAATTTCAGATGATGTAGCACAAGATCCTGAATTATTTTTAGAGGTTATGAGAAAAGAACATGTAACTGTTCTAAATCAAACTCCTACATATTTCTACAAATTGCTAAAAGTTGAATTAGAAAAAGAAGATAGTAATTTAGCTGTTCGTTATATTATTTTTGGTGGAGAAGCTTTAAAACCAAATTTAATAAAGGGTTGGTATTTAAAATATCCAAAAACAAAATTAATCAATATGTATGGTATAACTGAAACAACAGTACATGTTACTTTTAAAGAACTATCAGAATTAGATTTAGAATCTCCTTCATCTAATATTGGTGTTCCAATACCAACTTTACATGTAATAATTGTAGATAAAAATTTAAAATTACTTCCATTTGGAACTATTGGCGAAATGTGCGTACTTGGTGAGGGTGTTTTTAAGGGTTATTTAAATAGAGAAGATTTAAATAAAACTAAATTAATATACCTTCCTGAATATAGTGATAAATTAATTTATCGTTCTGGTGATACTGCGATAATGCATAAAGATGGTCATTTAGAATATATGGGAAGAATAGATACACAAGTAAAAATCAGAGGTTTCAGGGTTGAACTTTGTGAAATAGAAGAAAAAATATTAAAATATTCTAATATTGATACTTGTATTGTTACAAAAAAAGTTGATGAGTTTGATAGAGAGCTTTTATGTGCTTATTATATAAAAAATGGTCCTTTAAATATTTCTGCTTTAAGAATTTTATTAAATGAACATTTACCTGCATATATGATACCTCAATATTTTATAGAAATTGATAAAGTTCCAATTAATATAAATGGAAAGACTGATTTTAAGGCATTACCTCTTCCTACAAATGCTCAAACAGGTGTTGAAATGATTAAACCAAGAAACGAAATCGATAGTTGCTTGTTGGAGATTTATGAAAAGATTTTACATGTTAATAATGTTAGTATGTCTGATTCTTTCTTTGAATTAGGTGGAGATTCTTTGACTGCAATTACTATTTCTGAGACTATTAGTAAGATGTTGAATGTTGATGTTTCTGTAAAAGATATTTTGGATAAAAGTATAATTATGGATTTGTCTGATTATATTTCTGGATTATCAAGTGTTACTGAAAATTCTTTTGAGATTTTACCAGCAGAAAAGGCTGATTTTTACCCTTTGTCTTCTGCTCAAAAAAGAATTTATTATGCTTGTAAAATGATTGGTGATGAAAATATAGTTTATAATATATCTGGAAAAATGGAATTTAATCAACATTTAGATTCTAAAAAAGTTAAAGATACATTTAAAAAAATAATTGATAGACATATAAGTTTTAGAACTGCTTTTGTTATTGATAATAATGAAGTAAAACAAAAAATTATGAATAATGTTAAATTTGACATTCCTGTATTTAATAGCAAAGAAGATGAAATGCCAGATAATATATCAAAATTTGTAAAACCATTTCAACTTGATACAGCTCCTCTTCTAAGAGTAGAATTGCATTACTTAGAAAATGGAAAAACAATATTACTTATTGATACACACCATATTATTATGGATGGAACATCATTAGGAAATCTAATAAATGATTTTAATAATTTATATAATGATAACAAATTATCTGAGAAAACTATAAATTACATTGATTATTCAGTATGGGAACAACAAAATTTAGAATCTGAAAAAATGCAATTAGAAGAAACATATTGGGTAAATAAAATAAATAATTTTCCTATGCAGTCTCTTAACTTACCTTATGACTATAATCCAAAGGCAATTAAGACATTTGCTGGTAATAAAATTAGTCAGAAAATTGATGATTCTGAATTTAAACAATTAGAAGACATAGCTAAACTTTTAGGTGTGTCACCATATATTTTATTTATTAGTGCTTTTATAATATTATTGCATAAATATACTAATCAAAATGAAATAGTTATTGGAAGTCCTATTGCTAATAGAGAACATTCTGAACTTCAAAATTTAATAGGTATGTTTGTAAATAATATTACAATAACATCTACTGTAAATTCTAATATGAAATTTTCTGAATTTTTATATGATGTAAAAGAGCAAATTTTTGAAGATATAAATAATCAAGAATATCCTTATGACATGTTGGTTAAAAAATTGAACATTCCTAATAATAGCTCATTATTTGATGTAGTATTTACTTATCAAAATACAGAAAATAATTCTATTACAGTAAATAATGAATTAGCAACACTTCAAGAAATTAAAAATAGCATTTCTAAATTTAATATTACATTAGAAGTTCAACCAAATCAACATACAATAAACTTAGAATATATGACAGACTTATTTAAATTAGAAACTATGACAAGCTTTATGGATCATTATATTTTTATACTTCATCAATTAAAAGATAATATTAATGTTTATATTAAAGATATTAATATAATAACACCAAATGAAGAAAAATTATTAAATAAATTTAATGATACTTTTGAACCAGTAAATAATGATACAGCAGTTTCATTGTTTGAAGAACAAGTTAAAATGCATCCTGAAAATATTGCATTAATTTGCAATGATGAAAAATTAACATATGCTCAATTAAATGAAAAAGCTAATAGTTTAGCTCATTACTTATTGCAAAAAGGAATTAAGCCTAATGATATAGTTTGTATTATGGCTAATCGTTCTTTGGAAACTATTATTTGTATGCTAGGTATATTAAAATCAGGTGCAGCATTTTTGAATTTAGACCCTACATATCCTGTTGATAGAACAAAATATTATATTAATGATAGTAATGTTCAATATGTACTTGTTCAAAAAGAGTTATCTGAGAAAGTTGAAAGTATAAAAAATTGTATATATATAGACTTAGATAGTGATTTTTATAATTATAATTTTGAAAATCCTAATGTTTCTGTTAAAGCCACTGATTTATCTTATATAATTTACACATCTGGTTCTACTGGAACGCCAAAAGGTGTAATGTTAAATCAAGTTGGACTTGCTAATATGGCAAAAGCTATGACAAAAGTATTGGATTACTTAAAAGAAGGAAATAAACATACAATTGTTTCTGTTACTTCAACACCATTTGATATTTTTGTTTATGAAATAATAGTATCATTAACTCATGGTTTAAAAGTTGTAATGGCAAATAATGCAGAACATAGAAATCCAAAATTATTAGATGCTTTAATAAGAAAATATAATGTAGATGTTATGACTGTTACTCCAAGTTTAATGAAAATCAATTATGATAACAGAGAACCAAACTCTGCATTAGCATTAGTTAAAAATATGGTTTTTGGTGGAGAGCCTTTACCTGAGAAATTTGTTAAGGATTTAAAAGCACTTGCAGATGATATTACCGTTTATAATATATATGGTCCAAGTGAAATTACTATACTTTCTAATGTCCAAAACTTAGATGGAGAAAAAGAAATAACAGTTGGTCCTCCTATTATGAATACTCAAATTCATATTTTAGATAAAAATATGAACCGTGTACCTATTGGAGTAGTTGGAGAAATTTATATTTCAGGAATTCAAGTCGGACTTGGTTATATGGGAAAACCTGATATGACTTCAGCAAAATTCTTAGATAATCCATTTGGTCCTGGAAAAATATATAAATCTGGTGATATTGGTAGATGGACTTTTGATGGTAAAGTTCAATGTTTAGGAAGAATTGATAATCAAATAAAATTAAGAGGTTTAAGAATTGAACTTGGAGAAATTGAAAATAGAATTTTAGAAATTGAAGGCATATCTTCTGCTATTGTCAACAAAATTGAACTTGATGGAAAAGAAGTTTTGTGTGGTTATTATGTATCTAATAAAGAATTTGAAGAAAGTTATATTAAAGATACTTTAAGAAAGAATTTACCACCATATATGATTCCTAGTTATATATTAAGATTAGACAAAATGCCATATACAATTAATAGAAAAATAGATAGAAAAGCATTACCTATTCCACAATCTAATCATAAAGATGAGAGTTCAAAAGTAAATATATCAACCTTGAATTCAAATGAAGATAAACTAATTCAAATTTGGAAAAATATATTAAAAGTAGATAATATAACTATTGATGATAATTTCTTTGATATTGGCGGTGACTCTGTTTCTGCAATTACAATGCAATTAGAGGCTGTTAAATATGATTTGGACTTTGAATATGCTGATATTTTTAACTATCCAACAATTAGACAATTAGCTAAAAAATTGCCTAGCCCTGAAAAATCATTTATGGATAATTATGATTATGATACTATTAACAAAGTATTGTCTTGTAATACTTTTGAAA
This sequence comes from Clostridium sp. CAG:389, assembly GCA_000438255.1. GTDB lineage: Bacteria > Bacillota > Clostridia > TANB77 > CAG-508 > CAG-269. The sequence continues at coordinate 21,551 of FR901959.1, read as the reverse complement.
ATATTAGTAAAATTAAAAAATATGATGTCAAAAATGTACTTTTAATTGGTGGTACAGGATATTTAGGATCTCATATAATAGATTCTTTTATGAAAAATGAAACAGGAATAATATATTGTCTAATTAGAGAAAAAAATGGTCAAAAACCAGTAGATAGATTACGTTCTATTTTACATTTCTATTTTGGAGATAAATACAAAGATGACATGGATGTCAGAATCAAAGTTTTAAATGGTGACATAACAGAGCCAAATCTAGGTTTATCTATTGAGGATTATAACACGGTTAAAAATGATGTAGATGTTATTATAAACTCTGGTGCAATAGTTAAGCATTATGGTTTAAAACAGCAATTCGAAGACATAAACGTTGTTGGTACTCAAAATGTTGTAGATTTGTGTAAAAAGGAAAAGAAAAGATTACTACATGTTTCTACTATGAGTGTTTCTGGATTTGGAGAAAAAGAAAATAATTCTGACCTTTCAGATACAAATAAAATTGAATTTTGTGAAAATGATTTATTTGTTGGACAAAGTATTAAAGGAATTTACACATCTACAAAATATAGAGCGGAAGTCTTAATTTTAGAGGCAATTTCTAAGGGATTAGATGCACAAATTTTGAGAATCGGAAATATAACTAACAGATATAGTGATGGTGTCTTCCAAAAGAATATTGAAAATAATGCTTTTGCAAATAGAATTAAATCATTTATTGATATTGGGGCATTTCCTGAATATGCATTAGAACATGAAATTGAATTAACTCCTGTTGATTTATGTGCAGATTGTATTATTAAAATTTTGGAACATTCTAGTAAATGTAATATGTTCCACTTATATAATCCTAATTTACTTTCTGTAAAACTTTTATATGATGTTTTAAGAAAAGAATTTGATATAAATCTTGTTCCACTTTCAAATAGATTATTGTCTTATCTGATTACTGGTATTTTACAAGATGAAAAAAATAAAAAGATATTATCTGGTATTATATATGACTTAGATAATGATAAAAATTTGATATATACATCAAAAATAAAACTAAATGCAGATTTTACAAATGCATATTTAAATGAAATCGGATTCCATTGGAAAAAAATAGATGAAGATTATATAGTTAAATACATGAACTACTTTAAAAAAATAAAATTTATAAATATAGATAAGGAGTAACTTGAATGGAAATTTTAAATTTATCCTTAATACTAGTTATTTTATCCGCAATACTTATTACTGGATTACTAACAATAATATTAAGGTCGAAATCTAAAAATCAATTACAGAAAATATTTGCTTTTGACTTGATATGTGTGCTTATAATATCTGTTGGAGTTATACTTCAAGAAATATGTAGTAAATTATTTAATATAAATACGTTGAACTTTGAAAAATTTATTTATATAGGAACTTGTTTTTTGCCCTTGGGAATTTATTTTACAGGTTTAATCTTTTCAAAGACAAAAGTAACATTTAAACCTCGATATTTACTATTATGTGTTATACCAATTATGACTTTATGCATATTATGGACTAATGATTATCACCATTTATTTTTTAAATATTATTCAACTAATATGAGTGATATTGTCACTGGTCCTATGCATACTGTTAATGCAGTATATTCATACCTTTTATTATTATTAGGTGTATTCTATTTATTGAGATATTCAATTAAGAATCAAGGACTATTTTCAAAACAGTCAATTTTGATTTTGTTAGGAATTAGCATTCCTGTTGTTTTGAATTTTTTGGGTACATGTAAAATACTACCAATGACAGTATATGTAACTCCAATCTCATTTTCTTTGAGTATGATATTTTTTGCATTTGCTATTTTGAAATTTCAATTTTTAGGAGCAACACCAATAGCATTACAAAAAATTGTTGATAGGATGTCAGATAGTTATTTAGTATTAAATGATGATGGAACTATAACAGATTTTAACCAAACATTTATAACAACCTTTAAAATAGATTATACGACATTACGAGGACAAAACTTTGAAGATTTTTCAAAAAAGCACAAAATAAACTATGGCAAAATAAAAAATGCTATTTTAAAAGCAAAAGATTCAAACAAAACAATATCATTTGAACACCGTGTTAACAGGATTCATAAAATATTTACGGTTGAAATAAATACAATATATTCTGATGGAGCCTCATTAGGAACATTAATATTATTTAAGGATATAACTCAACATATTGAAGATATGGAAACAATTAAAAATAATCAAGATATATTAATGGAAAGAGAAAGACTTGCATCACTTGGACAGCTAATTGGTGGAATAGCACATAACTTAAAAACACCTATAATGTCAATATCTGGTGCAGCCGAAGGATTAACAGACTTAGTAAAAGAATATGATTCATCAATTGATGACCCAGAAGTAAACAGTCAAGACCATCATGATATAGCCAAAGATATGAATGAATGGATTGTAAAAATAAAAGAATATACAGAATATATGTCAGATATTATTACAGCAGTAAAGGGTCAAGCTGTGACACTATCTGAAACAGAAAATATATCTTTTGATATAGACGAATTAGTTAAAAGAGTAGATATTTTGATGAAACATGAATTAAAAAATGCTTTAATTTACATGAATGTTCAAATGAAAGCACCTAAAACAACAAAAATTCATGGTGATATAAATAGTTTAGTACAGGTTATTAATAATATGATTTCAAATGCAATACAAGCATATAATGGAAAAACTGAACAAAATATTGATTTAATATTAGAAAAATCTAATGGAAATTTAATTATTTCTGTTAAAGATTATGGTTGTGGATTACCTCAAAAGGTTCAAGATAAATTGTTTAAAGAAATGATTACAACAAAAGGAAAAAACGGAACTGGACTTGGTTTATATATGTCTTATTCTACAATAAAAGCACATTTTAATGGAAATATTACTTTTGAAACAGAAGAAGGAAAAGGAACTACCTTTAATATTATATTACCTTTATAAATTTTTCAAAAAACACTTGCTTTTTAAGTATTTTCCTAATATAATGAGCTTATAAAAACCTTTTATTTAGGTATTGTCTTATATTTGAGTGTATACAGAATTACATTCAAAGGGATGGAGGTTTAAATGAGAAAAGGATTACAAAAAGTTGTTAACGAAAACAACAATTATAGAATAATAGCAGTTGATGATGAGGAAGGAATTGTAGATTCTCTATCAATATTTTTAAAACGTTCTGGATACGATTTTACTGGTGTTACAGACCCAATGGAAGCAATAGAGAAAGTAAGAACAGAACATTATGACTTGATGTTGTTAGACTTTATAATGACTCCTATTCATGGTGACCAAGTTGTTGAAGAAATTAGAAAATTCAATAAAGAATTATATATATTATTACTTACTGGACATAAAGATTTAGCTCCACCATTAGAGACTATACGAAGACTAGATATACAAGGTTATTGCGAAAAAAGTGATAAATTTGACCAATTATTATTATTAATTGAGTCTGGTATAAAATCAATCGCTCAAATGAATGAAATTAAAAAAATTAATGAAGAACTTTCTGATAAAAATGAAAAACTTGAAGAAGCATATTTATCAACAATTCAAACATTAAGATACACAGTTGAAGCAAAAGATACTTATACAAGAGGACACTCTGATAGAGTTGCTCAATATTCTGTTTTGATTGGTAAGCATTTAGGATTATCTGATAGTGATTTACATGATTTGGAGGTTGGTGGATTATTCCATGATATTGGAAAAATTGGAATACCAGATGCAATTTTAAAAAAAGAATCTAAACTTACTGATGATGAATATTCTGAAATAAAAAATCATCCTACGATTGGTGCTCATATATTATCATCAGCAAAAATATTTGAAAATATTATTCCAATTGTAAAGCATCACCATGAGAGGTATGATGGTAATGGTTATCCTGGTAAATTAAAAGGTGAAGAAATTCCTTATTTTGCTAGAATTGCTGCTATCGCTGATACTTTTGATGCTATGACTTCAAAACGTAGTTATAGAGACTCTCTTCCTTTGGATGTTGTAATCGCTGAATTCAAGAGATGTAGAGGTACTCAGTTTGATCCTAAGTTGGATGATGTTTTCTTAGATATTTTAGAAAATCATTATGATGAAATTGAGAAAATAAAAGAGAATTATTAATAAAGGAAATATGGATTGAGGGATGTTCCTCAATCTTTCTTTTTATATTAAATAAAAATGGATTAAAGTTCTATCCTCTAATCCATTTTCTGATTTTAATTTACTATACTAATATATTTCCATTTGCATCTGGTGTTGCACATATTGCAATTATGAATTCTATAAATGCTATAAATGCTGGTATACATGTCCAACAGAATAAGAAATAGCAAACACCTGCACCAATTTTTCCTGCATAAAATTTATGTGCTCCTAGACCACCTAAAAAGAATGCTAATAATACATAAATCCATTTGTTTACAACTTTTTTGCCATTTCCTACATATCCATTATTTGGATTAGCATTTGTATTTGTATTATTTATGTTGATATTTACACCACCATTTGGATTTTGATCAGATATTTCTTCTTTTTTAGTCTCATCTTCTTTTTTTGTTACGATAACACTATTTTCGTTTTCAAATATATCTACTTTGTCACCTGGTTTTGCATCAAATTTAACGTCTACTCTTCTTACTTCTTTAATTCCTCCATCATCTGTTCCAATTTGAACAATGTCATCTTTTACATCTAATATTTTACTCATATCATTTTTATATTAGCAAATTGCTAATATTTCCTCCCCTCTTTTTAGTATAAGTTTATACCTTATAATTTTATTTTACTATATATTTCGACTAAAAACAACATTTTTTATTATTTTTTTCACATTAAGACTGATATTGGATAATTATATGCAAGAATAGGGATTGAAGACCTATTCCTCAATCCCTATTTTCTATACTTTCATAGATAATGCAACTTTTTTTCTTTCCATATCTATTTTTATAACTTTAACTTTTACTATATCACCAACTGAAACCAAATCAGAAGGATTTTTAATAAACTTATCACTCATTTCAGAAATATGAACAAGGCCATCATACTTAACACCAATATCTACAAAAGCACCAAAATCAATAACATTTCTAACAGTACCAGTCAAAATCATACCTTCTTTTAAATCCTCTAATTTCAAAACATCTTGTCTTAAAATTGGTTTAGGCATATCTTCACGAGGATCTCTTCCTGGTTTGCTAAGTTCTGAAATTATATCAGACAATGTCATCTCTCCTATTTCTAGTTCTTTTGCTGTTTTAGCAATATCAACTGTTTTTAATTTTTGTCTTAATTCATCAATTTTTTCTCTATCTCTCAAATCTTCTTTATCAAAACCTAATGATTTTAACATTTTTTCTGTCACTTCATAACTTTCTGGGTGAACTGCTGTAATTTCTAGTGGATTTTTACCATCTATGATTCTTAAAAATCCTGCACATTGTTCAAATGCAACTTTACCTAATTTTGGAACCTTCAAAAGTTCTTTTCTTTCTTTTAATTTTCCATTTTCATCTCTATATTTAACAATATTTTTAGCTATTGTATTGTTTATACCAGATACATATGAAAGTAATGATGGTGTTGCAGTGTTTACATCAACACCTACTTTGTTAACACTGTCTTCTACTACACCTGTTAAGCTTTCAGCTAATTTTTTTTGATTTACGTCATGTTGATATTGCCCAACACCTATTGCCTTTGGGTCTATTTTTACAAGTTCTGCAAGTGGGTCTTGCAATCTTCTTGCAATTGATATTGCTCCTCTTATAGAAACATTTATGTCAGGATATTCTTCTGTTGCAAGTTTTGATGCTGAATATACTGATGCTCCCGCTTCACTTACAATTACGTAATGTACTGGTCTTGAAGCTTCTTTTATCATTTCTGCAACAAACATTTCTGATTCTCTTGATGCTGTTCCATTTCCTATTGCAATCATATCTATTTTATCTTTTTCTATTAATTTTAGTAATTCCTTTTTAGCTCCCTCTACATCATTTTGAGGTTCTGTTGGATACACTGTTGTATAATCTAAAACTTTTCCTGTTTCATCAATTACAGCTATTTTACATCCAGTTCTATATGCTGGATCAAATCCCATTACAGTTTTCCCTTTAATTGGAGCTCCTAATAATAATTGTTTTGAATTTTGTCCAAATACTTTTATTGCCTTTTCCTCTGCTTTTTCTGTTAAGTCTGAGCGGATTTCTCTATCAATTGATGGTTCTATCAATCTTTCAAAACTGTCTAATATTGTATCTTTTAGCATTTGAGTAAATTGTGTTTCACCTTTTATAATATCTTTTTCTATGTAAGCTAAAATTTTATCCTCTGGCTTTTCAATAGATACTTTTAAGAAATCTTCTTTTTCTCCCCTATTCATAGCTAAAATTCTATGGCTAGGAATCCATTTTAAAGCTTCACTATAATCATAATACATCTCATAATTTGATTTACTTTCAGGGTCTTTTGCCTTTGTTTTAATAAGTCCCTCTCTGTAACATTGTTTCTTTATTTCTTTTCTATATTTAGCATTATCAGAAATATCTTCGGCTATAATATCTAGCGCCCCTTGAATAGCCTCTTCTGGTGTTGTAACTGCTTTATCTTTGTTTTTCTTATCTTCTTCTGATAAGTTATCAATATTAACATATTCTTGTGCAATCTCTAATATTGGTTTGTTTTCTATTTGTTCAACAATTATTTGTGCAAGAGGTTCTAATCCCTTAGCTTTTGCAACTGTTGCTCTTGTCTTTTTCTTTTGTTTGTAAGGTCTATAAATATCTTCAACCTCAGCTAATGTTTTAGAAATTGCTACGGCTTGTAAGATTTCATCTGTTAGTTTTCCTTGTTCATCTATCGATTTTATAACTTCTTCTTTTCTTGTTTCTAGGTTTCTTAAATATGCTAGTCTTTCTCCAAATGTTCTTAATACTTCATCACTTAATCCTCCCGTTACTTCTTTTCTGTAACGTGCGATAAATGGTATTGTGTTTCCTTCATCTATTAATTTTATTGTATTTTCTACTTGTTGTATTTTTATATTTAATTCTTCCGCAATTGTTTTTGCTATTTTATCCATTGTTTTATCTCCTTTTCCTGTTTTTGGGGACGGAGGAAAAAAACAGTTTTTATTTGTACGTTTTTAATCCTTCCATCGTCCCTTTCTTTATTTCAAAAAATTTTTGTGTTTCAGTATATTTTATTTTGTGTTTTTCTTTTAGGAACTTTATTAATTCCTTTAGTATCTCTCTATTCATGTAAATTTCATAGATTTGACATTTTTTCATTTTGATATAATCTTGAATACCATATTTTATATTTTTTTCAATATCCACGTCTGTTTCTATATCCAAAAAATTTCGTTCACAATCTATTTGTTCACATATATCTTTATATTCTTTTTTTGTTAATATTCCATTTAAAATTTGATTATTTTCATAATTGTTTTCTTGAATGAAACTTCCATAAGATGAATATTCATATTCTTTACAGTTCTTTACTATATTGTCCTTTACTGGATTTAAGTGAATATATTTTATACATTGTATAAAGTACCTTTTACTATCTATTACTTCACTTAAAAATCTATCCCTAAAAACATATCCAACCCTGTTTTGGCTATAATTATAATATTTAGCATACATGCTATTTACTTTTTGCATTAATTTGGACAAATCTTCTATGTTTTTTGTCATAATCAAAAAATGTGCATGATTGCCCATGATACAATAAGCTATAACCTCGATATTTAACTCTTTCGTAAATCTAATAATTTGTTTTAAATACATTTTTTTGAATCTTTCTTCTTGAAAGATATATTCTTTATTAATTCCCTGAACGATTATATGAAAAAAAGAGGAATTTTTATATTTTCTTGCAATTCTAGAAATTGTAATCATCTCACTTTCTATATATTTTTTGTATTCCCCCTAATTTCTAAAACTGTTTTTTCCTCCGTCCCCAAAAACAGTTTTTATTCAATTCCTAAATATTCATTATAAGTAACTTCTCTATCAATAACATTTCCATTTGCTTTTATATCAATAATTCTATTTGCAACAGTTTGAGTTAACTCATGGTCATGTGATGTAAATAAAATATTACCTGTAAATTTTTTCATTCCCTCATTTACAGAAGTAATACTTTCCATATCTAAATGGTTAGTTGGTTCATCAAAAATCAAGAAGTTTGCTCCTGAAAGCATCATTTTTGAAAGTACACATCTTACTTTTTCTCCTCCTGATAAAACTCTAACTTGTTTTAAAGCTTCATCTCCTGAGAATAACATTCTTCCTAAAAATCCTCTTACATATGTTTCATCTGGGTCTTTTGAGTATTTTCTAAGCCATTCTGTTATGTTTTCATCTGTATCAAATAAATAGTTGTTGTCCTTAGGGAAATATGATTGTGTAATTGTTGTTCCCCATACTAATTCACCACTGTCTGGTTCCATTTCTCCTGCTATTATTTGGAATAATACTGTTTTTGCAATTTCGTTATCTGCTAAAAATGCTATTTTATCATCTTGTTTTACTGTAAATGATACATTATCTAAAACCTTTACTCCCTCAAATGTTTTTGTTATATTTTTTACTTGTAAAATTTCTTTTCCCGGTTCTCTATCTGGTTTAAAGTCTACATATGGATATTTTCTGTTTGATGGTTTTATTTCGTCTAGTTCTATTTTTTCAAGTGTTTTCTTTCTTGAAGTAGCTTGTTTTGATTTTGATGCATTTGCACTGAATCTTGCTATAAAGTCTTGTAATTCTTTGATTTTTTCTTCTTTCTTCTTGTTTTGTTCTCTCATTTGCTTTAATGCTAATTGGCTTGATTCATACCAGAAGTCATAGTTTCCTGGATATACTTTTATTTTTCCAAAGTCTACATCAGCTATGTGTGTACATACTTTGTTTAAGAAATATCTATCGTGTGATACTACAATTACTGTGTTTTCAAAGTTAATTAAAAATTCTTGTAACCAGTTTATGCTTTTTAAATCTAAGTCGTTAGTTGGTTCGTCTAGTAATAGTACATCTGGATTTCCGAATAATGCTTGCGCAAGCAATACTTTTACCTTTTCTCTTGCTTCTATTTCTTTCATGAATTTATAATGATTTTCTGGTATAATTCCTAAGTCATTTAATAACATTGCTGCATCTGATTCAGCATTCCAACCGTCTAATTCCGCAAATCTTTCTTCAAGTTTTGCTGCTTTCATTCCATCTTCTTCTGAAAAGTCTGGTTTTGCATATATTTCTTCTTTTTCTTTCATTATGTCATATAATTCTTTGTTTCCCATCATTACTGTGTCTATTACTGTGTTTTCTTCAAAAGCAAAGTGGTCTTGTTTTAATATTGATAGTCTTTCTCCTTTTTCTAGTGTTACATCTCCTTTACTTGGTTCTATTTCTCCTGATAATACTTTTAAAAATGTTGATTTTCCTGCTCCGTTTGCTCCTATTATTCCGTAGCAATTTCCTTTTCCAAATTTTATGTTTACATCTTCAAATAGTACTCTTTTTCCAAATCGTACTGTTACTCCATTTGCACTTAACATTACTTTCCTCCTATTTTATTCTCTTTTTTACACTTGTTACAGTATATCACATATTATTAATTCCAGCAAGTAAATGCAAAAGATTCCCAACCAATCCATACACTTGATGCCCCATTTAATGTTCCAGATGCTCCTCCATTTGCTGTAAAATTAGCAATTTCTTGTCCTGACTTTCCTCCTGCTCTTATTCTAATATTTCCCCAGTGATTTTCTCCGCAACTATAATAATTATATCCTGATGTTCCTATATCAATTCCATTTTCACTTCCATCATACCAGCACATAAGCCACTTAAAGGGTACATAATTAATATTTCCACATGCATCTTTTACTCCAAAATAGTACACTCCTTGTTGAGTAGCATTTTGAGTTCTTGACAAATAAAATGTCATATCAATATTTCCTCCACTCCATCCATTCCAAGCAGATGCTACCGTTGGTACTGATGTTCCCCAATAATATCCTATAATTCCTGATCCATAATCACTTGATGTATAATTTACTGTAAATCGTGGTGTTCCTCCTCCAATAGCTGTTATTGCTGTTACACTATTTCTTGAAATACTTGGAGCAGAATAATCTGTCTGTGTCCATTGAGCATATAATACATGATTTCCTGCAATGCTAACATTTGTGTTTTCTAATATTCTTGTTCCTCCTGATGGGGCTGTAAACCATCCATTAAAACTATATCCCGCTCTTGATGTTGATGGTAATGTTCCATATTGTGATCCGGAATATACTATTTTTGATGACATTGATAAACTTCCTCCACCATTTGCATTAAATGTTACTGTATATATAGCAACTGTTTTAAAAGTTGCTGTTTTTTGTACTGCATTTCCTGCTACATCATATGCTGTTATTCTTACATAATATGTTGTTCCTGCACTTAATCCTGTTAAGCTCTTTGTTTTGGTCGTACTTCCTATTGTTCCTGCATTTGTGCCGTTCATTGATGTATACTTATCTGTTGCACTATTTCCATAATTTGTATTAGTTCCCCATTCCCATTTTATTTGTGATAATCCACTTTCTTTATCATCAACTACTGCTGATAATGTTCCTGTACTAGTTCCTGTTGCTGTTGCACTAATAGAAATTGTTGCTGGTGTTTTATCTATTTTTGTAACATTTCCTGTTAACATTCCACCTGCGTTTGTTCCATCCCATAATCTTGCATATACTGGTCCATTTGTTGAACGGGTTTGACTTGGCGTATCTGACCAAGTTTGTCCATCTAAACTTGTTTGAATTGTAAATCCTGTTACATCTGTGCTTGCTGTTGCTACAACATCTGTATTAGTCCAATTACTTGGATTATATGTAAATTTTGCATTTGCTGTTGTTAATTCTGTTACTTCTCCTGTTGTTTGTTCTCCTATTGCCTCTGCTGTTTTTTTGTTTTTTGCAACTGCTACTACTTTGACACTATATTTTTTCCCTTGTTCTAATCCTTCATATGTATATTTTTCTTCTTCTCTTGTTTCTATTAATTTATATTCTTCTTCATCCTCACTTTTTATATAATACTCTAATTTTCCGCCTTCATTTCTTGCTGTTGTTACTTCAACTGTTATTGTGCTTGTTGTATTGGTTATTTTTACTATTTTTATTGCAGGGTTCATTTCTTCTATTTTTCCAACGAAACTTACACCTTTCAATTCTACTTTATATAAATCTCCATCAACAGTTACATAAAAATATACTTCAACTTGTTTAAATTCTTCTTCTGTACTAATCTCTCCTATTGTTACTTCTTTACCAATTTTCCTCAAATCAGCTATATTTTCCATAACGTTATTTCTTGTTGCTGTTATTATTTCTTCTGCACTTCCAAATGGGTTATTTGTTTGTTCATTTATTAATTTTAGTTTTAGATATTCAGTTATTTGAGCTCTCTTGTTTTCTAATTCTGCTTGTTTTGCTTTTTTGAATAACCCTTTATTTGTTAATGCTGATATTGATATTCCTGCTAATATTAACAAAATTATTATTGTTATTATTAGTGCAATTAATGTTATTCCTGTCTCTTTTTTTATTTTCATTTGTATCACTCCATTCATTTATATACATATAGTATATCAAATTAAAATTTAGTGTCAAGTATCTTATTTGTGTTATTTCGTATATATATTTTATAAAAATATATGTAAAAAAACTCTGGTGATATATTAGTTCACCAGAGCAATTAATTTAATCATCAAATAGTAATTTTATTCCCCATAATCCAGAAATACCAACTAGTGCATATATAATTCTAGAAATTACACTCATACTTCCGAAAATTGTATCCACTAAATTAAATTTAAAGAAACCTACTAATCCCCAGTTAATAGCTCCAATTATAATTAGTACAAGTGCTATCTTGTCCACTACTTTCATAAAGTCTCCTCCTTAAAACTTTCCATTTTCAGTAATATTATATGCTAATTATTTTTAATTATTCCTATTAATATCAAAAAAACAAAAATTTTTACAATTCATAAAAATTCTTGTTTTAAATTTTAATATATTAAATTACATTATTAATTACTGATTCATTTGTAATTGTATCATTTTCAACAGTATCATTTGATATATTATTATCTATGACATCATTTACTATATTATTAACAATATTATTTTTGTTTTCATTATCCTCTTTATTATCCCCATTATCAGGCACTTCTGGTTGTTCTGGTTCTTTTGGTTCTTCTGGTTTTGGTTGTTGATTTTCTGTTTCATTATTTGATGGTGTTGATGTTGAATTATTACTATTTCTCCATGGATTTCTGCTATCTGAATCAGTTGGATCCCATCCTCTACATACTGTATTTCCAGAAATATTTTGTGTACTTGGTTTTCCTAGTGGGCCAGGATTTGAATCATTATAAAACTCAACAATTGTACCTCTTGAAATATTATTATAAATCCATGCTGCATCTTGAACTGTCAATCTTATACATCCAGCAGATGCCTTTGTTCCTAATTTATCATATTCTAAATACTCTAATGTTGATGGATCTCCTTTAACAGTATATGGAACTGAATGGAATAAGATATTTCCAACAATTGCTGTTGTATATTGACCATATACATATGTACCTGGTGTATGTCCAAATAATGTATGCCATCTATGTTTAGTTCCATTTAGTTTGTATTGTCCTGATTTTGGTGTAGCAGTTCCAATTGAGCAAACCATTGCCTTTACTGGCACTGTATAATTTCCATTTGAATCTTTTGTATAAATTGTTACAACATTCGCTGTATTATTTACTTTTACATAGTATTTATTTTTATTATCTTTAACTTCTTTTTCACTTTCTACTTTACTTTCTCTTATTGCATTTTCATCTATTACATTCTCGTCAACAGGCACCGTTGCATCTATTTCGTTTTCTTCAATCTCGTTTAATTCTTCTGGTTCTTCTAGCAAATTTTCTTCTATTGCTTGTCCTACTGTTTCTACTATTTTATGTTTTTCTTTTATATTTTTAATTATTATTCCTCCTGCAACCAATATCAAAATAAATACAATGCTAATAAGTATAATTAATTCTTTTTTATTTTTCATATAAATTTTCTCCTATATTTATTTTCATATTTAGTATATCATTTTATTTTTTATATTTCAATTTTTACTTGAAAATTTTAATTTTTTATGATAATTTTTTGTTATAAGGGGAGATGTAAAAATGAGAAGAAACCATAGAAACAAAAATAAAATAAATTTAAAAGATAAACAAATTAAAAAAATACTTGAATTAATAGCATTTTTATTAATAATTATTATTTTTATATGTTTAATTAAAATTTTAGCTAATTCAACAAAAAAATCTAATAACGTTATAGAAACTTCATCAACAACTGAGACATCTCAAAATTTAATATTAGAAGACAATCAAATTTCAAATGAGACTAATTCATCTGATGCAAATGAAGAAGAAAAGCCAATAAACTTTAATCTTACTGCCATTGGAGATACTTTATGTCATAATACTCAATATTGGGACGCTTATAATAGTGAAACAAAAGAATATGATTTTTCTTATGTTTATGAAGACATAAAATATTATACCAAAGTTGCAGATATAACAATTGGAAGTTTAGAAACAACTTTTGCAGGAGCTGATAGAGGATATAGCAATTACCCTACTTTTAATTCCCCTGATAGTTTAGCTACTAGTCTAAAAAAGATTGGTGTAGATGTGATTTCATTAGCTGGCAATCATGCGTTAGATTATGGATATTCTGGTCTTTGCAGAACAATTGATGTTTTAGATAAAGCTGACATTTCTCATCTAGGTACATATAAAACTGCTGAGGACCAAGAAAAAATCTTAATCAAATATGTTAAAGGTGTAAAAATTGCATTTATAAATTACACTTATGGAACTAATGGTATTCCTGTTCCATCTGATAAAAAATATTGTGTAAATTTAATTGATAAAGATTTAATGTTAAAACAAATTAATCAAGCAAAATCTGAAAATGTTGATATGATAGTTGCTTGTATGCATTGGGGTACAGAATATAAAACATCTGCAAATTCTGAGCAAAAAGAGCTTGCTGATTATTTATTTAAAAACGGTGTTGATATAATAATTGGAAATCACCCTCATGTTTTAGAGCCTATGGAAAAGAAAACAATAACATTAGATGATGGTACTGTTAAAGATGTTTTTGTTGTTTATGCTTTGGGTAATTTTACAGCTGATCAAAGAGACGAAATTACTAGGGATTCAGCTATTTTGAATTTAAATATTACTAAAAATTTGGATGGAAAAATATCAATAAATAAAGTTGATTATGTGCCTATTTATATGTATAAAAATTCAAATGCAAAATCACACAAATTTAAAATTTTAGATATAAAAAAATGTATTGCTCAATATGAATCTGGTGATACTTCTTACATAAGTTCTTCTTTATATTCAAATTTGAAGACTCAATTAAATAAAATTACGAGTATCTTAGGAGACGAAATCAACTAAATTTCATAAAAATTAAGACCTACTGTTATTTTTAGTAGGTCTTTTGAATTTTAAAATTAATTTTCTTTTTATTATTTTAATCAAGCATATCTTTTCTTTTTAGCCACCATGTAACAATTAATGTTAATGCAACAGAAATTAAAATCATTATTGGAAAGCCAAATTTACTATCTTGGAAAGGTAAATTAACATTCATTCCCCAGAAGCTTGAAACCATTGTAGGAACTGCAAGTACTATTGTTATTGATGTTAAGAACTTCATAACTCCATTTAGATTATTTGAAATTATAGAAGCATATGCATCCATAGTTCCATTTAGAATGTCACTATATATTTTTGACATCTCTATTGCTTGCTTGTTTTCAGTAATTGCATCTTCTAGTATATCTTCATCTTCTTCATATAATTTTATGATTTTACCTCTCATTGTTTTTTCCATTACTAACTCATTTGATTTTAATGATGTTGTAAAATAAACCAAACTCTTTTCCAAACTTAACAATTTCAATAATTCTTTGTTTTTCATTGATTTTTTTAATATGTATTCTGCAATTTCTGTTTCTTTATTAATTTGTTTTAGGTATGTTAAGTAGTATGATGAATTTAGATATAATATTTGAAATATTAATTTTGATTTTTTATATGTTTGAAAGTTTTTTATTTTTCTTTTTTCAAAATCTTCTATTACTTTATTTTTTCTTAATGATACTGTTATGAAAAAGTCATCTCTTACTACTATCATACCTAATGGCATTGTTGTATATACGTCATTTTCTTCACTTTTTTCTATTATTGGAACATCTACTACAAATAATGTTGTTCCATCATCTTCTTCATTGTCTATCCTGGCTTTTTCTTCAAAGTCTAATGCATCTCTTATGAAGTCTTCTTGAATTTTGACATTTTCACATACTTTTTTTATTTCATTTTCCGATGGGTTTACTAAACTTATCCAGCTTCCCTTTTTGAATTCTTTTATTTCTTCTATTTTATTTGTTTCTATGTCTGTATTGTATATTTTTAGCATAAAACCCACCTCTTTCTATTTTTCAACTATATTATATTTTAACTTTTTATTCGAAAATTGTCAATGAGTTTTTGTTAATTGTTTACATAAGTTTAATTTTAAATGATATTTTTTACTATAAAAGGGCATTTTCTGCTATACCTAATATATCAATATTTTTAGTCAAAAACATATCTGGGGTCTACCATTGGGTCTTTGACGTTTAAATATTGATATATTAGGTATAGCAGAAAATACTCTTATACGTTTAATAATTTATAACCTTTATGATTTTATGGTCAAAAAACTATTGACATATCAATCAAAAAAGTCTATAATTAGTGCATAGTTTTATTAATATTTGCATCATTAGCTCAGCTGGTAGAGCAGCAGACTCTTAATCTGAAGGTCCTCGGTTCGAAACCGAGATGATGCACCAAAATAAAAGATTAAAGCAATTACGCCTTAATCTTTTATTTTTTTGTACCTCTTAAAACAATTCTTTGCATAGCACTGTATGTATCCTTAGAAAGTAACGTATTAGAAACAACTTGCCCATTTAAACTTTTAATAAGATATGTTTCTGTCACAATACCGTTAGCACCTTTCTGCTTAACAACTTCTGTTCCTGTTTTTAATGTATTATCATCAATATATTTAACAGTATAAGGAATTGTAGAAATTGTTTTTGTATCAAAAGAAATCTGATATTCTACCTCTTCTTTTATACCAAAAATTTCAATTGTTGCCACACCATTTGATGCTGATGCTTTTATTTTTATAGCATATTTTCTACTATTTTTAAATTTAAAATCTGTAACCCCATACGCTACTGTTGCATCTCTTCCCTCTTCTACATATGATGTTATAAATTGATGATTTCTTCTTTCTACAATCTCTAAATTTGCCTTTAAAACAGCATTATATAGTGTTGATGAAATTTGACAAATTCCTCCTCCAATTCCATCTACAACTTCTCCATTTTCATACACTTTTGCTGTTTTATATCCAGCCGCCTTGCTTCTTTCTCCTAATGTCTTATTATATGAAAAAGTTTCTCCTGGAAGAACAATTACATCATTTATCTTTTCACACGCTAATTCTAAATTTGTAGATCTATTAACATCTCCACCATCATATCTTGTTGAATAAAAACTAATTTTGTTTGGAAATGCCTCTGCTCCTATCTGTTCCATTGTTACATTTGGTTTTGTTATTTTTAGTGGTATTTCATATTGTTCGCTATCATTTTCTAATATCTTTTTAGCTTCTTCTATATCAAAGTCAACACCTTCAACTTCTGGATGTATTGTAATTGGATTTTCTGTTAAATATGCATCTTGTACTTCTTTATAAATTTCATCATGAATTTTTTCTATATCAATTTTATCTGGCCATACATTATCCATTGGAATTTCAATATATTGCTGATTTGAAGAAGCTGTTTTTAAAGTATTTTTTATTCTATTTATCAAATTATCTACACTTATTTTTATTCCTTCTTGACCTGGTGTAATTATTAATTTATCATTTTCAACATAATAATCTGGTTCAATTATTGTTCCTGGAATATTTGTCTGTATATTTTCAATTTCATCTTTTATTTGCTCTTCATTTATTGACATATCTACTTTTATGTTCTTTTTTCCTAACAAAGCAAATAATATATTATAATTATTCGTTATTATATTCCCATCTTTTCCTAATGAAATAGCTTCATTTACAGCTTTGTCTAAATCATAATTCGTTTCTAAGATATCTTGACTAATAGTTGTTTCAAAATCATTATATTTTAATATTATATCTTCCTCTTTTTTGGCATTATATACTGTTTCAATTTTTGCTTTTGCTTCCTCTCTTGATAGTCCAGAAACATCAATTCCTTCTATTTTTACACCATTTAATATATTATTATTATTTATATTTAATATAGCAAAAATTACTGAAAAAATCATAATAACTAATATTATTATAAAAATAATCGTAGCTAATAATGTTTTATTTTCTCCAATTTTTTTTATGTTGATTTTTTTCCTTTTTCGACGTTTTTTCTTTATAGGTTCTTCTTCTGTTTCTTCAATTATTGGATTATATGTTGCTTTTTTCTCTAATTCTTCCCAATTTAATTTTTTCTTTTTCATGTATTTTTCTCCTCTTACATAACTAATAAAATAATAACATACTATGATTTTTTTTACAATACATTATTGTTACTTAAATTCTATGTAATTATTTGTTTTCATATGATAAGCCGTTTTTATTTTTATAATAAAACAAAAATATAAAATTAAATTATATATTTCACTAATTTGTAACAAAAATTTATAAAATTTCTAAAAATTTTACAAAAAACACTTGAACAATAATTAATTTAATATTATAATGTTGATAGCAAAAGATAAATAAGGAGAGATATGCAATGGAATTAGTAAAAAACATATTTTTTAATACAGATAAATTAGTTGAAAATAGTAATATAAAAATATCTTATACAGGAAAATTTTTTCAAGAAAACTCTGAAGAAGTTTTTATTCATTATGGATTTGGAATTAATTGGGATAATTTAAATGAAATAAAAATGGAAAAAACAGAGTTAGGTTTCCAAGCGGAAATCTTTTTAGGTGAAGGTGATACATTTAATTTCTGTTTCAGAAATAATAACAATGAATGGGATAATAATGATTGTAAGAATTATGTTTTTGAAATAGAAAAAAAACAAAATGAATTATTAGTTTTAGAGGATGAACCTGTATCATTAGGAAGTGCAAGAAAATTAAGAAAATCTTATTTATGGAGCAAAAAAATCCGTTTAGCTGTTTATAAGATTATCACTTATTTCCCAAAAATACTTTCTGGAAATTATAAAAGAAGATTAAGTGAAAATTAAAAATATAAAAATACTCTATAATTGTAAATATATTAGCAATTATAGAGCTTTTTTATATTTTAAATATTCCATCCTCCATTTATTGAAATCACTTGTCCTGTTGTATATTCATCTTCAATAAGCCATTCTACGCATCTTTCAATATCTTGTGTCTTCCCTATTCTTTCTAATGGAATTTCTTCTTTTAAACCTTCAATTTCATCTTTGTTTAAATGGGAATTCATTTCTGTATTTATAATTCCTGGGGCTATTGAATTTACCCTAATATTTGATGGTCCTAATTCTTTTGCTAGTGCCTTAGTTAAAGCATCAACTCCTGCTTTACTTACACTATAATGTACTTCACATGATGCTCCTGTAATTCCCCAAATTGATGATATATTTATTATACAACCTTTTTTGTTATGTATCATGTTTTTACAAGCTTCTTGTGACATATAAAATACTGAATTCAAGTTTGTATTAATCATATTATTCCAATCTTCATCTGTTATTTGTGTAAATTCTTTTATTTGTGATATTCCAGCATTATTAATTAATACATCTATTTTTTTATATTTTTCTATCGCATAATCTACTAGTTTTGATGCTTCTTCTCTTTTAGATACATCTGCTTTAAATATTTCTATTTTTATATTTTTTTCTTCTAATTCTTTTTTTAATTCTAATATTTCTTTTTCTGATTTATTGTAATTTGCTATTATTGTATTTCCTTTTATTGCTAACTGTTTTGCTATTTCTCTTCCTATTCCTTTTGACGCCCCTGTTACTATTATGATTTTGTTCATTAATTTCCTCCTATTTTAAGAATATTTGACATTTTTAATATAATTTATTATAAATAAAATAGTAATTAAATAATATCACATTATGCTAAATTTGTAAAATAAACTTTAATAATTTTAATCATGCTTATAATAAAATTTATTTTAAAATTTTTCAAAAATTTGTAACTATTTTTATAAAATTTGACACTATATTTATAGGAGAGTAAAAATAATGGATAATATGGAAAATATTTATAATAAATATGCTAATTCAATTAAACACTACATATTTTGTATTACCAAAGATATCGGCTTGGCAGAAGATATCATGCAAGAAACATTTGTAGTTGCAATTAATCAAATAAATAAATTTCGTGGAGATTGTGGAATATCTGTATGGCTTTTTTCTATTGCCAAGAAAATCTTATATAAGAAAACAAAGAAAAATAGCATATATAATATGGTTCCTATTGATGAATTTGAACTTGCAGATAATATATCAATCGAAGAAGATTGTATTAATAAAGACAATAAATTAAAATTATTTGAAGCTCTTCAAAAATTAGACCCAAATACTAGGGAAGTTATGTATTTAAGATTGACTGGTGATTTAACATTTAAAGAAATTGGAAAAATCTTAAATAGAACTGAAAGTTGGGCAAAAGTTACTTTTTTTAGAGGAAAGCAAAAATTAATAAAGGAGGGTATATTATGAAAGAAATAAATTGTGATGTTATTAGAGATTTGTTACCAGGTTATATTGACAAAACATCAAGTGAATCTACAAACAAATTAGTATCTGAACATTTGCAAAATTGTAAAAGTTGTTCTAAATTATTAGTTGATATGAATAAAGATATTGATGAAAAATTATTATTTAATCAGAACGAACAAATTGATTATTTAAAAGGTTTTAGAAAAGATAAGATAAAATCAATTATAAAAGCTATACTTATTTTTATTATTATTCTTTTGGTATTGTTTTTATTTCTTCAACAGGTTATGTCTAGATTTGAATTTTTTGTAGATATAAATTCTCTTTATGTTTCTTATTCTACAAAGGAAGTTTTAGATGATGATTCAATAAAGTTACAATTTAATGCTCTAGATTCAAAATTTAATTTGCATTTTAATTATGATGAATCTGATGAGAAATATATATATGTTGAACCAGTTGGGGATTTTCCTTATTCTCTTTCTCCAAGTAGAACCATTTTTAGTGTTACTGTAAATAAAAATACTGAAAAAATATTTTTAAGGGATAAAAAAGGTAATATGCGAGAGATATGGAATAAGGACAATGGAATTTTGCTTGAAGATAAAATATACATGAAGAATTAATATGTTTAATGAATGGTAATCCTAAATTATATTAGGATTACTTTTTAATTATAAAACTAAAAAAGCCAGCAATTAAGCTTATTGCAAAACTACTGACAATTATGGAGCCACTTCTCAGATTCGAACTGAGGACCCCCGCATTACAAGTGCGGTGCTCTGGCCAACTGAGCTAAAGTGGCATTCTTGGTGACCCCTACGGGAATCGAACCCATGTCTCCGCCGTGAAAGGGCGATGTCTTAACCGCTTGACCAAGGGGCCTTATATACAAAGAACTAAATAATTTCTTCAATCATTTAGTTCTTTTGGTGAGCTATCCGCGACTCGAACGCGGGACAACTTGATTAAAAGTCAAGTGCTCTACCACCTGAGCTAATAGCCCGTCACCATGTTTTCCGATGTTCTCTCGGAATGCTTATTTATAATACTATATATTTTTTTAATTGTCAATACATTTATCAAAATTTTTTAAAAAAATTAAAAATTTTTTTCATTTTTCTACTTTTTTTGACAAATGTATTGATTTTTTATGCATTTAATTTTGCAATTACTTCTTCTACATCTATTCCATGAACATCACATGCTTCTTCTAATGTTTCCATTTGTGATGCTGGACATCCTAAACAATGCATTCCTATTTCTAGTAATATTTCTGCTTTTTCTGGTGCTTTTTCTAATATTTCACCAATTGTTGTATCTTTATTAAATTCCATTGTTTTCCTCCTTAATTTAGTTTACAAAATAATTTTACCATATTTTTTCAAAAAAGTATAGACAAATAAAAAAAAATGTTGTATATTTTTAAAGAAGTAAGGCGGTGATATTATTTCTAAATTACTAAATTCATTTTTTATCATATATATTATTAATCTTTTTATCACATTATATTCAATTTATACATTTTTTGAATTAAAAATCTTTCACACTCTTCAAGGTTCAAAATTAAAAATTAAAAAGGAGGGCTTATAATT
>FR901958.1:15442-16693 GCA_000438255.1 Clostridium sp. CAG:389 | reverse complement strand
ATTATTTATGTTTTTTCTTATTTTAAAAACATTAAAATCTTTTTTTAATTTTGCCAACTAAAATTTTACACTAACAAATTATTTCCAATTGTTATAAAAATTTTCCAAATTCCAAATGCTCCGAATGCAACTATACATCCTATAACAAAAGGAATTAATGCTTCTTTTATCTGTGCTTTTTCTTCCATTGAGCCTAGCATAAACTTTATTCCTAAAATTGCTGATATAATAACAGCTACAATTACAGCACACGTTAATAATATATTATAAATTTCATTTGACGTATTTTGTAATTTTCCATAATCTATTGATGTTGTATTATCGCCTTTACCTGCATTTATAAAATCGTCTCCACCTGTTATTACAGATGTTAATCCACTATCGGCCTTTACTACATTAAAATTACAAATTAATATATTTATAAGAATAATTACAAAAATTATAAATATTTTTTTCTTCATTTCAATCACCTACTTTATCACTTAGTTACTGCATTATAAATAAATGTAACTAATGTTGTTCCTGCTACTGCCATTATACATCCTATAATATAAGGTATCATAGTCTGTTTATAATTTGCTTTTTCATCTACACTTCCAATCATATATTTAACTCCTATTACCATTAGCACTATTACTGAAACAACTGCACTTATATTTCTAATTGCACCTAACACAACTCCTGCTTTTTGAAAAGCTAATGTTGTATCAGTATTAGCTGTTGGAATATAATTATCTGGATTAATTGTTGTAGCAGTTGAGGTTGAAGTATCCTTTTTCACTGTACCTCCTGCACCTGGTATCAATTCATAAGAAGCATATGCTTTTACATTAAATATATTTATAAACATAAAAATTGATATTATTATTATAAATATATTTGATTTTATCTTCATGTAATCACCAACTTTCATACGTACTATATTAATTATACCTTATAATTTTAGTTTTTTCAACTTTTTTTTAGTATTTTGTTAATTTTATTACATTTTCCCAGTTTTAGTCAATATTTTTTACTAAATTTATTTATATTTTGATACAAAAAAATACTAGCATATTTGCTAGTACTTTGGCGGAGATGAGAGGGTTCGAACCTCCGCGCCCCTTTCGGGACCTAACTGTTTAGCAAACAGTCCCCTTCACCACTTGGGTACATCTCCATATATAAAAATAAAGATATAAAATCTTAAATCTATAAAATTATAAATTTATGGTCTTATATCTTCAATTTATTTGGCGGAGAGGGTGGGAT
>FR901958.1:0-15430 GCA_000438255.1 Clostridium sp. CAG:389 | reverse complement strand
GAGGGTGGGATTCGAACCCACGGTAGGCTATTAACCTACGCCAATTTTCAAGACTGGTGCCATAAACCAACTCGACCACCTCTCCATATTTTAGACAAATATTTTTAAAGTTGCCTAACGACAGTATTTATATTAACATTTATAAAAACATTTGTCAATAGATTTTTTAATATTTTTTTATTTTGTCAACCACCTTTAATTGTAGTTTATTTTTATTTTCCTCTATATATATTATTAGAATTAATTGCTTTGTTAATTGCTTCTGCTTCTTCATCTGATAAAGTATATGATGAATTTCCTTTTTCAACAGGTTTTGCATAAATATTAGACATTTCTCTTGAATAGATACCATTAAAAACAACACCCGAATTTTCTTCATCTAATAATGCCACAGCAAAACTTAAATCACTTCCAGTATCTTTAAAAGCACTATATCTAACAATTCCAATTTTTTGAACACATCTGCTTAAACTTTCATCTAAATTTCTGCAAAAATCCATTATTTCTAAATTTTCTTTTTCAACTCTATCAACCTTATACATAAAATTTTCTAAGTCTTCTTCTAAATTTTTACCATTTCCTAATTTATGCATAAATTTTTTATATTTATTTTTTAAATTCATATTACTTATTAGCAATACTACAAAACCTATAAATAATAAAACTACTAAAATACTCAAAATTAGCAAATAATTATCTGTTCTCAAAAAATTCATTAATTCTTGCATTTAACCAAGCCTTTCTATTTCATTAAATTTAATATTCTTTCCAAATCATCATTTGATGAATATTCTATAACAATTTTGCCTTTTTTCTTTCCAGGGGCTAATTTTACCTTTGTTCCAAAAAATCCTTGGAATGTGTTTTCAATATCTTTATATAAAATACTCATTCTTTTTAATTCTTCTTTTGAAACCTCTTTTTTATTTATCATTTTATTTGTTTGTTCTAGTTCCTTTGAAGTTGCACCTCTTTCAATAATATCAACAGCTGTTAAATATTGTTTTTCAGGATCTGTTATACTTAGTAAAGCTTTACAATGAGCTTCTGTTATTTTTCCTTGTTTTGCAAACTCTAATACCCTAGGCTCTAAATTTAAAACTCTTATTGAATTAGCTATTGCACTTCTACTTTTTCCTAGTTTTTTCGCAACTTCTTCTTGTGTCAAGTTATATGCTTGTATCAAATTTTTTATTCCTAATGCTTTTTCATAAGGATTTAAATCTTCTCTTTGTATATTTTCTATTAAAGCTATCTCATTATTTCTTCTTTCATCATCATCTCTAATTATTGCAGGTATTTCCTCTAAACCTGCTAATTTACAAGCTCTCCATCTTCTTTCACCTGCAATAATACTATAATATCCATCTTTTTCTGTTACAATTATTGGTTGGATTAAACCATATTCTTTTATTGATTCTGCTAATTCTTCTAATGCTTCTTGATTAAAATTCTTTCTTGGTTGTTCTCTGTTTGGTTCTACTTCTGTAATCTTTAAATTTTTTAATACATCATCCTCTTTCACTTGTTCTTCTTCTGGTGTAGGCCCAAATAATGCATCCAATCCTTTTCCCAAACCTGTTTTCTTTGGCATTTATATCACTTCCCTTTCAATTTATTTATTTCTGGAATCATTTATTTTTAAGAATTCTTTTGTAAATTTCTCGTAACTTTTAGCTCCTTTTGAACGTGGATCATATTCTGTTATAGGCATTCCATAGCTTGGTGCCTCGCTTAGTCTTACATTTCTTGGTATAACTGTTTTATAAACTTTCTCACCAAAATATTTTTTTACTTCTTTTACAACTTGATTAGATAAATTTGTTCTAGCATCATACATTGTAAGAAGTGCACCTTCTACTTCCAAGTTTTTATTTAAATGTTTTTTTACTAAATTTATAGTATTTATTAATTGTCCTAATCCTTCTAGCGCATAATATTCACATTGTACTGGTATTAAAACACTGTCTGATGCAGTAAAGGCATTTAATGTAATTAATCCTAATGATGGAGGACAATCTATTAATATATAGTCAAAGCTATCTTTAATATCTTCTAATTTTTCTTTTAATCTTTGTTCTCGTGACATCATAGATACCAATTCAACTTCTGCTCCTGCTAAGTTTATATCTGATGGACAAACTAGTAGATTTTTGATCATTGTTTTTTCTAATGCTTGTTCCATTCCTGCATCTGTTGCTAGAATATCATATGTTGAAAATTCTACATCTTTTTCAGCTCCAACACCACTTGTAGCATTCCCTTGTGGGTCTGCATCAATTAATAATACTTTTTTTCCTTTTTTTGCAAGCATTGTACTTAGATTTATTGTTGTTGTTGTTTTTCCTACTCCACCTTTTTGATTTGCTACTGATATTACTTTTCCCACGTTTTTTGCCTCCATTCTTTTAGTAAACATTTACTTGTTAATTTCTTTGATTGCTATATTTATAATATACAAATATTGATAAAAAGTCAATGTTTTTGTGATGTTTTTTTTATTTTTTTGTTATTGTTTAATAAATATTAAAAGCAAATTGATTAAATGTTAATATATAAATATTTAAAGTCAAAGACCCAATGATAGACCCCAGATATATTTTTGACTAAAATATTTATATATTAACATTTAATCAATTTGTTTTTAGCAATTTACTAAAACCCTTAATCAAAAAAAATACAAAAAAGAACCACTATATAAAATATAATGATTCTTAACAATTTATTTTAAAGGTTCTTTAACTGGTATACCAGCTTTTCTAGGATATTTATTTGGTGTATTCTTTATTTTATCTATAATAATAACATTTCTTGACATATCAGAATCTGGCAAAACAAATTCATCAATATTTTTAATTTTTCCTCCAAGAACTTTAATTGCATTTTTTCCATTAGATAATTCTTCTTCTACACTACTTCCTTTCATACATACACATTGACCACCAACCTTTGCAATTGGTAATAAGTATTCTGAAAGTACAGCAAGATTTGCAACAGCTCTTGCTGTAACAAAATCAAAACTTTCTCTATATTTTTTATCTTTTCCAAAATCTTCAATCCTACTATGAACTGTTTCTATATTTACTAAATTTAATTTATTTATAACTTCATTTAAAAAATTAATTCTCTTATTTAAAGAATCTACCAAAGTTATTTTTAAATCTGGTCGTAATATCTTTAAAGGAATTCCTGGAAAACCAGCCCCTGTTCCAACATCTGCAAGTGTACTATTTTCTTTTATATATTTATTTATAGTTAAAGAATCTATAAAATGTTTTAATATAACCTCATTAGGATCTGTAATAGCTGTCAAATTTATCTTTTCATTCCATTCTAACAATAAATTCATATATTTGTAAAATTGATTTAATTGTTCTTCGGTAAACTTTATATCAATCTTTTCACCATAAAATATCATTATTTTTTTAAATTCTTCTATATTCATATTTTCTCCTTAAAATTAGCTATTTATTAAATATAACTATTATTATATTTTTAAATATAATTAATATTATTTATTAGAATTTTTATTGACTTGTAAATAAATTAAAAGTACAGAAATATCAGCAGGTGAAACACCTGAGATTCTAGAAGCTTGTCCAATAGAACGAGGTCTAAACTTATCAAGTTTTTGTCTAGCTTCTAAGCACAAGCCATTTATTGAACTATAATCAATATCCTCAGGTAACAATTTAGTTTCCATTTTCTTAAACTTTTCAACTTGTTCTTCTTGCATTTTTATATATCCTTCATATTTAACTTGAATTTCTACCTCTTCCTTCTCTTGTAATGTAAGTTCTGGTCTTTCTGAATCAATTGAAGCCAATTTATCATAATCTAATTCTGTTCTTTTTAAAAGTTCAGACATCTTTGTACCTGTTGTAAGTGGTGATGTTCCACAATTTATCAACAATTCATTTACGTCTTGTGTAGGTTTAACAATTGTATTTTTCAATCTTTGTATTTCTTTTTCAATATTTTCTTTTTTAGTTAAAAATTTTTGATATCTTTCATCAGAAATAAGCCCTACATCATGTCCAATTTCAGTCAACCTTAAATCTGCATTATCTTGCCTTAAAAGTAGTCTGTATTCAGCCCTAGAAGTCATCATTCTATATGGTTCATTTGTTCCTTTTGTAACAATATCATCTATTAAAACACCTATATATCCTTGTGTTCTATCTAATATAACAGGTTCTTTGCCTTTTATTTTTTGAGCGGCATTTATTCCTGCAATTAATCCTTGACATGCAGCTTCTTCATATCCAGACGTTCCGTTAGTTTGACCTGCCATAAATAATCCATCAAGTCCTTTATATTCTAATGAAAGTTTTAAATTTGATGGGTCTATACAATCATATTCAATAGCATATGCAGATCTCGTGAATTCTGCTTTTTCCAAGCCTGGTATTGTGTGATATAAAGCAATTTGCACATCTTCTGGTAAAGAAGAACTTAATCCTTGAATATACATTTCATCAGTATCTAAGCCAACTGGCTCAACAAATGCTTGATGTCTAGGTTTATCACTAAATCTAACTACTTTATCTTCTATTGATGGACAATATCTTGGTCCTGTACCTTCTATTTTTCCTGCATATAAAGGGGATCTATGTAAATTATCTCTTATTATTTGATGTGTTTGTTCATTTGTATATGTTAAATAACAATCAACTTGCTTCAAATCTTTAATTTCGTCCTCAAAAGAAAATGGAACTATATTCTCATCTCCTTTTTGTATTTCCATCTTAGAAAAGTCTATACTTCTCTTATTTATTCTAGCTGGTGTTCCTGTTTTAAATCTTACTAGATTAACACCTATTCTTTTTAAAGAATCTGACAATTTATTTGCAGCAGCTACACCATCAGGTCCACTTTCTTGTGAGAATTCTCCCATAAATATTTTTCCTTTTAAATATGTTCCTGTGGCAACTATAACTGCTTTAACTCCATAAATAGCTCCGACAGCAGTCTCTATCCCCACCACTTTGCCATTTTCAACCTTGATATCCACAATTTCTCCCTGTTTTAAGAACAAATTCTCTTGTTTCTCTAATGTGTGTTTCATCTCAGCATGATATTTTTTTCTATCCGCTTGTGCTCTTAAAGAATGAACCGCTGGTCCCTTAGAAGTATTAAGCATTTTTATTTGAATCATAGTTTTATCTATGTTTTTCCCCATTTCACCACCAAGTGCATCTATTTCTCTTACCAAATGTCCTTTTGAACTTCCTCCTATATGTGGATTACATGGCATATTTGCCACTGCCTCCAAACTAATTGAAAACACTAATGTTTTCATTCCTAATCTTGCAGCTGCAAGTCCTGCTTCACAGCCAGCATGTCCTGCTCCAATTACTGCTATATCATAATCTCCTGCATAGTAACTCATGTTTTTCCTCCTTTTCTTGCGAAACTGGAAACCGTGTTTTTTTTATTTTAATACAAATATTTACTTATTAGTATTAAATACACTTTGTCGAAATTTGTCGAATACACTTATTTCCAATTGTTTCCATCTTTTAGTAGATATTTACAACTTAGTATAAAAGTATATATTTTTCTTTTAAATTTTATGTTCACCATACTGTTTGTTCGCTATAATTTTTTTTATTTTGTTGATATTCGTATATTTTCAGCACATTTTTTAACACATATATTCGATATTTATTTATATATTTTCTTTTCAGTTTCACCCTTAAAATGTTTCGTTTTATTTTAGGTTTATTTCGTTTTTTACCATATATTTATAAAATTATACTACTTATATTATAAAAACCTCTTATTTGGGATTTTCATCGCAATCTTATATAATTATTTTCCTAAACAGAATTTGGCAAAAATTTCATTTATAATATCATCTGTTACAATTTCTCCAGTTATATTTCCTAAATCCTCTAAAATATCTTTTACAAAAATTGCAATTATATCTATTGGCATATTTTGTTCAACAGTGTCTTTTGCTTTTTTTACATTTTCAATTGCTCTTGAAATTAAATTTTTATGTCTCAAATTAGTAATAATTACATCATTATCTACATTTATTTCTTCTAGACTAAACATTTTTGAAATTAATGAGTATAATTTTTCTAATCCTTCTCCATTTAATGCAGATATCTTTATAACATTTTCCGTAATTTCTTTAAATCTACTATCATTTTCAGTTAAAACACTATTTAAATCTGATTTATTTAATAATATAATTGATTTTTTGTTTTTAGTAATATCCAATATTTCAATATCTTCTTTTGTTAAATCTCTTGAACTATCAAAAATTGCAATGACCAAATCAGCATCATTAGCTATTTCTTTTGATTTTTTTATTCCTATTTTTTCAACTTCATCTTTTGTATCCCTAATACCAGCTGTATCTATAAGCTTTAAAGGAACGCCTTCTATATTAACAAATTCCTCAATTGTATCCCTTGTTGTACCTTCATATTCCGTAACAATTGCTCTATCTTCTTTTAAGATAGCATTAAGTAATGAGGATTTTCCAGCATTTGGCTTACCTATTATAGCTGTTTTTATACCTTCTTTTATTAATTTTCCATTATCAAAACTTTTTTCTAAATTTTCTAATTTTACTTGAACACTATCCAACATGCTTGAAATTTCAGCATTTGTTACATCTTCCACATCATATTCTGGATAATCAATACTTACATCTACATTAACCATTACATCTAATATTTCTTGTTTTATCTCTTTTATTTTTTTTGATAAAACCCCTTCAAGTTGCTTTATACCAGTCTTTGCCTCTTTTTCAGATTTTGCATTTATAACATCAATAACAGACTCTGCTTGTAATAAATCAATTCTTCCATTTAAAAAGGCTCTCTTTGTAAATTCCCCTGGTTCAGCCAAATTTGCACCATTTTTTAAGCATAAATCTAATATTTTTCTAATTATTATATTTCCACCATGAGTATTTATTTCACACATATTTTCTGTTGTATAACTTTTTGGGGCTTTAAAATAAGATACTAATACTTCATCAATTATCTCATTATTTTGAACAATATGCCCATATTTAATTGTATAACCTTTAATATTTTCTACGCTTTCTTGCTTTTTAGGCTTAAAGATTTTATCTAAAACTTCAAAACATTTTTCTCCACTCATTCGAACAATCCCAATTCCACCAATTCCGTGGAGCCGTAGATATTGAAGCAATTACATCCATTGTTTTTCCTCCTTTTTAACTACCAAAAAAGGCCAAAGATAGAATTACTTTTTACAAGTAAAATCCGACCTTTGACCTCCGATTTTATATATTAAATTATTTTCTTTTTAAAGAAATAACAACTCTTCTTCTAGGTTCTTCTCCTATACTTCTTGTTTCAACCTTTGTACTGTCTTGTAATTTTGTATGAATTATCTTTCTTTCATATGCTTGCATAGGCTCTAATGTAACAGACTTTTTTGTTTTTATAACTGTTTTTTCTAATTTTTCAGCTAAATCTTCTAATGCTTTTTCTCTTTTTGCTTTATATCCTTCAATATCAAGGATTATTCTTACCTTATTTTCAACACCTTTACTAGCTATTGAAGATAAAATATTTTGGAAAGCATATAAAGTTTCACCTCTATAACCAATTAAGAAACCTAAATTTTCATTATTTATGTTTACTTTTAAACCTATTGCTGACTTTTCTATGCTATATTTAGCATCTTTTTGAGCTTTTTCAAAAAATTCTTTTAAAAATTTTTCTACGTTTTTTTCTGCTATTTCTTGTTCTTGTTGTGATAATTCAAACTCTTTTTTGTCCTTTTTTGCATTGTTGTTATTTTTTTCTTCTTTTACAGTTAACTGTACTTTTACTATTCTAGGTGATAAAATACTAAAAAAGCTTCTTTTTTCTTCATTTTCTAATATTTTTATATCAACCATATTTTTAGAAACATTTAACTCCTTTAAGCCTTTTTCAATGGCTTCATTCGTAGTTTTTCCTTCTGCTATAATAGTTTTATTCATATTAACATTCCTTTCGCTCACTACGTTCGCTCATCGTCATCCAAAATTTTTTCAAAATTTTGTCTGCCAAATCTTGGAGTATTCGTTCATCGTCATCCGAAATTTCTTCAAAATTTTGTCTGCCAAGTCACGGGTTATTTGTTAATTGTTATCCGATTTTTTTATATGCTGTCCTAAAAAGATATGTTCCTATAAGGACATCCTTATTATATCTTATTAAAATATTTTTTACAATATTTTTTATTGAAAATCAAAAATTTAGTACTATATTTGTTAAAAATTAAATTATATTTTTATAAAATTTTATAAATTTTCATGAAAGTTTGTCAAATTCTGTTAATTTATGGTAAAATACAAGAAAAGGGTGGTGTAATATGTTAAATGTACTAATTGCTGATGACAATATTTATTACGTTAAAAATCTTGTTAATTTTGTTATAAGCAAAAATTCTAATATAAAAATCGTAAATATAGCTTCTACTGGTTTGGAAGTATTAAGAGCCATTCAAGAAAATCCTAATATTGATTTAATGCTCTTAGATCTAAAAATGCCAGAATTAAATGGTATAAAAACTTTGGACAAACTTTATGATATGAATCTATCTCATTATCCCAATATATTAGTTATTTCTGGTGAAAATAATTTAATTAAAAAAATTGTTAATCACCCACTTGTAACTGATTTTGTAAATAAATCTGATGATATGATTACTGTATATAATAAGCTTCTAAATTACGAGAAACAATTGAAGTTTTCCAATTCAAAAGAAGAATTGTCTAGAAAGATATCTTCTGAACTCATTTATATTGGATATAATCCTTCTCACTTAGGGACTCAATACATTAAAGAATGTATTTTAGAAATTTATGAAAAAAATTGTTCTGAATATTCTCAAAATTTAGAAAATTATTTATACAAGCAGATTGCTTTCTCTCATGGCAAGTCATTTCAAAATGTAAAGTCGAATATAATAAAAGCAACTAATTTTATGTATGCAGAATCTGATATGTCTATATTAAAAAACTATTTTCATTTTAATGACAATAAAAGAAAGCCCACTCCTAAAATAGTTATTTCTACTATTTTAAGTAAGTTATAAATTTTTCTATCAAAATAAGAGGTTTTAACAACCTCTTATTTTGTGTTATATATTCATTTTTTAAATTATCCTATATTCTACATAATCTGTAAGTTTTTATTACTACTAATTTTAAAATTTATATTTCAATTTAATCTCCTACTTCTTATCCAATACAAATTTTTCAAATAAATCTTTGTCCTTTTCATCAATTTCATATTTTTCTATTTTTATTCCCATATTTTCTATGTAGTTGCATTCTTCTATATTTTCAATATCCATCTCACATCTTTTTTCATGTGTAACTGTATAAAACCAACAATAATTATCTTTATAAAAAGCAATATCTTCTGGTAAATATGGTGGATTAAAATCATATAAAGAATTCACACTTTCTAGTAAAAAATTTTCTACTTCTGGACAAATTTTATAAAAACATATATCAAATAAATATTGATTGTCTTCTTTTTCTCTTTTTGTTATAACTTCATTTACAGTCCATTTAGAATCATGTTTCTCTTTTACTAAATATTTTTTTAATCTTTCTTTTAGTTCTTGCATATATTTATCTTGTATCAAGAATTCTTCTTTTCCTTCAATTTCTGTTTTTATCCATAAAATTAATCGTTCTTTAATTAATTCTTTCTTTTTCATTTTTCTTAGTTTACTTAATTCATCAATTATATCTAATTCTTCACTGAATATGTATTTATAATTTTCATACAATTTTTCATATTGATTTTCTATATAATTCATATAGTTAGTTTCTATATCTTCTATTCTTACATTTAATACATTACTTACTCTTTTTATAATTTTATAATTTGCTATTTTTATATATCTATCTCTTCTAATGACAAACATCATGACATCACTCTTTTTAATAGCATATTTCATTAATTTCTTATACTGTTTTCCTATTGGTTCTTCTATAATCTCACAATTCATTTAATTTTTACTCCCTATAAAATTATTGTTTTAACAAAATTAAATATATGAAGTTAGATGTTTATTTCTATATAATTTTACCCCACGATATACCTTCATAGTTTTCTATTCTTTTTCTTAAATCTTTTCATTTTCATTCAAAATTTTAATCTTTTATAATTTTGTTTAAAACTAATCTTTCGCCTATCATCAAAATGTTATTAACTAACCAATATAACGCAAGTCCTAATGGTGCTACAAGAGATATAGAAACAGACATAATCGGCATCATCCATGACATCATTTTATTAGATTGTGCCATAGCATCTTCCATTTCATTTCTTTCTTCTTCTTTTTCTCCCTTGTTTTCAGTAATATCAATAACATCATCTTTCTTTTTATCTTTATTTTGCATTGATGTTGTTATTCTCATTGATATAAATGTTGATATTATATAAAGAACTGGTATTATATAAACTGTCCAATCCCCTAGATTTTGTTGTGGTATTTTGCTTAAATCTAATCCACAGAAATTCATATTTAAATTTATTTTTTCTAAATTTTCATCTTCTGGGAATTTTTCTTTTAAGTAATCAACTTCTCTTATTATATCTATTTCAGAATATGCTTGATTTACAGGCATTCCATCATCTTTTAACTGTTGAACATAACTTTCTATTTGTGTTTTATCTATTTTTTCCATATATGTTAAAGGACATCTTACCATGTAAAATATAGATATTAATAAAATGAATTGAATAATAGTACTTAAACATCCACTGAATGGACTCATATTTTCTTTTTTATATAAATCCATCATTTCTCTATTTAATTTTTCTGGATCATTTTTATATTTAAATTGCAAAACTTTCATTTTTTCTTGAAGTTCTGAACTTTTTTTCATTGTCCTTTGCTGTTTTATTGATAATGGTAACATAATTATCTTTATCAAAATTGTAAACATAATTATAGCTAATCCATAATTTCCAACAAAGTTATTTATGAAATTTAATAAATATCCAAAAATGTTTGCAAAAAATTGAAACATCTCTTTCCTCCTACTATTTTAGCGGATCATATCCACCTTTTGAGAAAGGATTACATCTTAAAATTCTATGTATTCCTAAAATTGTACCTTTTAAAGCCCCATATTTTTCAATTGCCTGCTTTGTATATTCAGAACATGTAGGATAAAATTTACAATTTATATTTTTACTTTGTAACCATAAAGAAATATTTTTTTGATAAAATTCGATAATTTTTAATAAAATTTTTTTCATTTTTATATTTCCTTAGTTAGCTTTAAATCAGCTTTATCTATAATACTATTCATATCTTTTTTTATATTTTCAAATGTTGCATTTTTTACATCAACACCCTTTTTCCATAAAAAAACGATGCTTTTACCACTTTTTATTTCTTGTTCAACTATTTTATAATTTTCTCTAATTAACCTTTTTATATGGTTTCTCTTAATTGCTTTTGCTGTTTTTACACTTATTGCTAGTCCTAAAAAATTATAATCTTTGTTATTGTCTTTTATAAAAGCATCTATATTTTTACCAGAATAATATTTTCCTTTTGATAAAACATGTTTAAACTCATAATTTTTTTTTAACATTTTGGTTTTTTTCATTTTTTATACCTTCTTGCTTCATAAAAGCAAAACGAAAAAAATTAAGCACTTAATTTTTTTCTACCTTTTGCTCTTCTTGCTTTTAAAACGTTTCTGCCAGCTCTTGTTTTCATTCTTTTCATAAATCCGTGTTCTTTCTTTTCTTGTCTTGTTTTTGGTTGAAATGTTCTTTTCATTACTTAGCACCTCCTACTGCTTTATTTTATTAAATTCCATTACTGGAAATTTCATACATAATCGTAAGTATATCGATTATACAGTAAACAATTGCTTTTTGTCAAGAGTTTTTGAAAAAAAGTAAAAATTTGAAAAAAGCCCCAAAAAAGAACTATGTAAACTTTTAAAGCACATTTTTTTGTAACATTTTTGTAATATTAGATAATTATCCACATTTTTTTTAATACTTATCCACAATTAAAAAAAAATTTTCCACAATCCTCTTGACTTATTATTATAATTTTTGTTATTATATGAATTACAAAAAAATACGCATTTTTTGTTGATGTTTCAATAAAAATTATGTTCGTAATTTTTGAGCTTTTATTACTAAAATATTACAGACTTATCAACAGTTGTGGATAACTTTGTGGATAAGTTTGTTAGAAAGGATGAAACAATGAATGTAGACAAAGATGAACTTTTAAGCAAATTAAAAGAATTACTTAAAGGCGAAGTTTCAACAATTTCGTATGATACTTGGTTTGCACCACTTGGAATTGATTCTATAAAAGACGAGCATATTGTTTTTACAGTAAATTCAGAATTTCAACAAGATTTCATTGAAAATAAGTTCAATAACCTAATATTTAACACTTTAAGATACATAACAAATAAAGAATGGACATTTTCTGTTATTGATCTTTCAAAAAATCAAAATGATAATCAAACTATAATTGCTGATAAAAAATCAAATGTTTCTGATACAGAACTAGAAAATAATCATCAAACATTAAATCCAAAGTACACATTTGAAACTTTTGTCGTTGGTAATAATAACAGATTTGCACATGCAGCAGCATTAGCAGTAGGCAATGAACCTGGAAAATCATATAATCCTTTATTTTTATATGGTGGCGTTGGTTTAGGTAAAACTCACTTAATGCAAGCAATAGGGAACAGGATATTAGAAAATAATCCAAAATCTAATGTTCTATATGTTACCTCTGAAAAATTTACAAATCAACTTATAAACGCTATAAAAGATAGTAAAACAGAAATGTTTAGAAATAAATATCGTAATATAGATGTTCTACTTATTGATGATATACAATTTATAGCAGGAAAAGACAGAATTCAGGAAGAATTTTTCCATACTTTTAATACTTTAAGGGAAGATGGAAGACAAATTATAATTTCAAGTGATAAACCTCCAAGAGATATTGAATTTTTAGAGGATAGATTGAAATCAAGATTTGAATGGGGACTTTTAGCTGACATTTCATGTCCAGATTATGAAACACGTTTAGCAATACTAAGAAAAAAAGCACAAGATGAAAATATCATCATAGAAGATTCAATTTTATCAGACATTGCAACAAAAATAGACTCAAACATAAGAGAATTAGAAGGTGTATTTAATAAAATTGTAGCAAGAGCATCACTAATACATAGTCCTATAACAATAGAATTAGCAGAAAATATTATAAATGAATTCAAATATGAAAGTGAAAAAGTAATTTCTAGTGACTTCATAAAAGAAACTATTTCAAAATATTTCAGCATTGATAAAGAAGATTTAGCTGGAAGCAAAAGGTCAAATGATATAGCATTTCCAAGACAAATTGCAATGTATCTTTGTAGAGAAGTTGCCGGAATGTCATTTCCTCAAATAGGCTTAGAATTTGGAAATAGAGATCATTCAACAGTAATGCATGGTTATAATAAAATAGCAAAAGAAATTAAAGATAAAAATAGTACTAAGCTAATTGTGGAAAGTGTGAAGAACATAATTACGAGTGAAAAAAATAAGTAAGCTCTAAATAAATATTATTATTTTTAAATTTATGTTTGGAAAAAAGATTGTTTGGAAAAATATTTTCAAATTATTCTTACGGAAGCAATACATTAGATATCCACAACCCACTGTGTAAAACGTGTGAATAACATGTGTATAACTCAATTATACACAATAAAAATTTCATCCTGTGGAAAAAATTAGACTTTATCCACCAAATTATGCACAGGTGTTTTTCTAGGGATATCAACTTTCAACATAGTTTTCCACAGTTTCCACAGTACCTAATACTAATACTACTAAAAATATTTATTATTATTATATATATTAAAGGGAGGAACAAAAAATGAAAATTGTTTGTTACAAAGACAAAATATTAAAAGCTATCAATTCCGTAGTAAAAGGAGTAGCTTCTAAAACAACAATGCCTATACTAGAAGGTATACTAATTCAAACTAATGATAATGAAATAAAATTAACAACTTATGATTTAGAAATTGGAATCGAATATGTAATGGAATGTGATGTAAAAGAACAAGGAAGTACAGTTGTAAATGCAATAATGTTTAGTGAAATCATAAGAAAATTACCTGATACAGAAATTTATTTAACATTAAATGACAAAAATCTATTAGAAATAGAATGTGAAGGTTCTTTATACAAATTAGCAACAATGAATCCAGAAGAATTTCCAGAACTTCCTAAAATAGAAGTTGAAAATTCTATTGAAGTTGAACAAAATACTTTAAAAAATATGATTAGAAAAACAATATTTGCAGTTAGCTCAGAAGAAAATAGACCAATTTTCACAGGATGTCTATTTGAAGTAAAACAAAATAAACTAAATATTGTCGCAGTTGATGGATTTAGATTAGCTTTAAGAAGTATATTCTTAAATAAACAAACAAATGACTTTAATGCAGTAATACCAGGAAAAACATTAAACGAAGTAAACAAAATTTTATTAGATTCTTTTGAACCAGTAAAAATAGGAGTTTCTAAGAATCAAGCATTATTTGAAATGGATAATTGTAAAATAGTAACAAGAATTTTAGATGGAGAATTTCTAAATTACAAAAGTGTTATTCCAGAAAACTGGGAAACAAGAGTTGAAGTAAATAAAAATAATTTACAAAATAGTTTTGAAAGAATTAGCTTAATTTCTGCATCATCAGTAGAAAAAGAAAAAAAATATCCAGTAAAAATAAATGTTGATATTGGAAAAGTTGTTATTTCTTGTACAAACCAAACAGGAGATGCAAAAGAAGAATTATTTGTAGCAACAGAAGGTAAAAACCTAGAAGCTGGATTTAATCCAAAATATTTTCTTGATAGCTTAAAAGCTATTGATGATGAAAATGTTTATGTTGAATTTGGTACAAGTATTTCACCTTGTTTAATAAAATCAACAGAAAATAAAGATTACGTTTATATGATTTTACCAATTAGACTAAAAGAAGATTAGTAAAGTAAAAAGTAAGATGTATTTTCTTACTTTTTAATCTTTTATAAAACTTTTTTTCTGTAAAGAATTATATTTATAAAAATTATCCACAATTTATTAATTATTTGTGGATAACAAAAATAAAATTTTTATTTTTTAATAAAACATAATAAATAGAATAAATTAGAATAAAATAGAATAAATTAGAATAAATTAGAATAAAATAGTTAATAAATTGTGGAAAAAAGATAAAAAAAGATAAAAAAAAAAGATTTTTTAAAAAATTTAATAAAATAAAAAAAATAAATTAATAAAATAATAAATAATAAAAAATAAAAATAAATAAACAAATGAATAATAAAAAAATAAAAATAAATAAACAAATAAATAAGAAAAAAATAGAAAAAATTTA
>FR901957.1 GCA_000438255.1 Clostridium sp. CAG:389 | reverse complement strand
AAGTGCAATACCTCAAAACTATTATCTAATAACAATAAATCAAAAAAATATAGCAAAAAACATCCAAAAAGGTTGTAAAAAATACCAAAAATTGATATACTTATAAAGTATTAAGTATATCAATTTTTTTATATAATAGAAAATGAAAAAAACTATTGTATAAACACATTGCACATTCTTAGAAATTTCAAAAAGGAGGAATTTTAATGGAAGAAGAAAATTCTAAAAAAGAAGTTATTGAAAATGAAAGCAAGGAAGAAAAAATAGTAACAAATGAAAACGCAGAAAATACAGAAGATACAGAAAACGGAATAGAAATATCAAATGATGTAATTGCAGTGATAGCAGGGGTTGCAGTATCAGAAGTACAAGGAGTTGCATCAATGTCAGGAGGCTTTGCGGGAGGAATAACAGAAGTTTTAAGCGGAAAGAAAAACATGGCAAAAGGAATAAAAGTAGAAAAAACAGACAACAAAGCCAAAATAGATGTAAACATCATAGTAGAATATGGTTCAAGAATACCAGATGTAGCATATGAAATACAAAATAGAATAAAAAAGGCAGTAGAAGGAATGACAGGATTTAAAGTAGAAGAAGTTAATGTTCATGTACAAGGCGTGGATACAAATGTATCAAAAAATGAATATTCAGAATCAAAACAAGAAAAAAACGAAAGTGAAGACACAGAAAATAACTAAAATGTGTAAAAACACATAAAAAATAAAAGATAAAAGACTAATGCAAAGTTGGTCGTTGAAAGGAATGGAATAAAAAATGAAATTTATAGAAAAAGTTACACTAATTATATATTCAAATATAATATTAATATTATCAGTAATAGCATGTTTACTAATATTTGGATGGTTAGATATAGAAATAGTACAAGGATTAGTAAGAGATTTATTATTATTTGGAACATCATCAAAAATAATATTAGGAGTAAGTATAGTATTTATATTATTATCACTTAGATGTATATTCTTTGATCCAACATCAAAACAAGAACAAAAAGATAAACAAGGAATTCTTTTAGCAAATGATAATGGAAAGTTAATGATTTCAAAAGATACAATTGAAGATTTAGTTGAAGCTGTTACAAAACAATACAAAATGGCAAAAGATGTTACATCAAGAGTAGAATTGGATAAAGAAAATAATGTTAATATTTTTGTTAATTTAGTAGTAAGTTCAGACACAGTAATAAAAGACTTATCAGCAGACTTACAAGAAAAAATAAAAAATAAAGTCAAAGAAACAACAGATTTAGAAGTAAAAGAAGTAAATATAATAGTAAAAAAAGCAGTTCAAGAAAAACAACCTAAATCTGTAAGCCAAGATATCTAAATAAAAAATATGTTAAAAATTTTAATAAAATTCTTGACTTAGAAGGGAATGAAATAAAATATGGAAGATTTTAAAAAATTTATAAACCAATACAAAGGTGCAATAATAGGAGTGATAATTGCAATAATATTGTTAGCAACAAGATTATATGATGTCATTATTGGAATTTTGATAATATTAGCAGGTGCATTAGTTGGAAATTATGTTCAACAAAACAAAGATGATGTTAAAGCAAAATTAAAAAAATTCATAGATAGAATGTAAAAAGAAAAAAGCCGAGAAGTGTAAAAACAGCAAACAAAAAGATTGAAAGGAATATAACAATGAACAGGTCAGATATGAGGGAACATGCTTTCAAATTAATATATAGCTTAGAAATACAAAAAGTAGATAACATACAAGAACAAGTAGATTTATATTTTGAAAGTAATAACATAAAAGATGAAGAAGCAAAAAAATATATAACAGATGCAATTTTAGGAATAGAAAAAAATAAAGCAGAAATTTTAAGTGATATAGAAAAAAATTTGAAAGAAGAATGGAAATTAAATAGAATTTCTAAAATGGATTTATCAGTATTAAAATTAGCAATATATGAAATAAAATTTAGTGAAGTACCTTATAAAGTATCAATAAATGAGGCTGTTGAACTTGCTAAAAAATATGGTGAAGATAAATCTAAAAAATTTGTTAATGGAATTTTAGCAAGTATAGTAAAGGAAATGTAATTTATGAAATATGAAGATATGGCAATAAGTGTAACTGAATTAAACAGCTATATTAAAAACAAAATTGCAGATGATGAATATTTAAATAATGTTTTAATAAAAGGTGAAATATCAAACTTTAAAAATCATTATACAGGACATATGTATTTTACTTTAAAAGATGAAAATTCTTTAATAAAATGTGTAATGTTTAAAACATATGCACAAAAACTTGGCTTTATGCCAAAAGATGGAATGAAGGTTTTTGTGCTTGGAGGAGTTTCAGTTTTTGAAAGAGATGGAGTTTATCAAATTTATGTAAAAGTAATGCAGGAAGATGGTGTTGGGATTTTATATAAAAAATATGAAGAACTTAAACAAAGACTTGAAGAAGAAGGGTATTTTGATGAAGAACATAAAAAACGAATACCACAAATGCCAAAAATAATAGGAGTTTTAACATCTCAAACAGGTTCTGTAATAAGAGATATAATAAATGTAAGTACTAGAAGAAATCCGAATGTAAATATTAGATTATTTCCTGTACCTGTTCAAGGAGAAGGAGCTGCTGAAAAAATTGCAGAAGGTATAAAATTTATGAATGAAAATAAATTAGCAGATGTGCTAATTTTAGCAAGAGGTGGAGGTTCATTAGAAGATTTGT
The DNA here is from genome assembly GCA_000438255.1 of Clostridium sp. CAG:389. GTDB lineage: Bacteria > Bacillota > Clostridia > TANB77 > CAG-508 > CAG-269. Next base: position 12,278 of record FR901957.1, on the reverse strand, counting down.
GGCCATTTAATGAAGAAATAGTAGCACATGCAATTTATAATTCAGAAATACCAATAATTTCAGCAGTAGGACATGAAACAGACTTTTCAATATCTGATTTCGTTGCGGATTTAAGAGCACCTACACCATCAGCAGCTGCTGAATTGGCTGTGCCAGATATATACGAAGTAAAACAAAAAATAAATACATATCAAAATAGATTAAGATTAACTTTAATTAAAAAAGTTGAAATAATGAAATTAAGATATGAAAAATGTATGTCAAGTAGGGTGTTTAAAGAACCTTTAAGAAATATAAATGATAATTATCTAAAAATTGATGCATATATAAAAAGATTAGAAAATAGCATAAAAACAAAGCAAAAAGAAGAAAAAACAAAATATATAGAATTAATATCAAAACTAGATACATTAAGTCCTTTAAAAACATTAACAAGAGGATATTCATTAGTAGAAGAAAATGATAAAATAATTAAGAGTGCAAAAGATGTGAAAACAGGAGATAAAATAAATATAAGATTTGTAGACGGAACAAAACAAGCAGAAATCTTATAAATTCTTGTAATTTTATTAGGTTATAGTTCAAAAAATAACTTGAAAATGAATTTCCATTTTGCAAGAAAGGAAAAATAAAATGACAAATGGAACAAAAATAACAATTGCAATAGCTGTTATAATAACATTGAGTATTGTAGTTTATGGAAAAGTTAATAATAAATCAAAAAAAGAAGAAAATAATATAAATTCAGATATATCACAATATTTTAATGAATTTGAAAATAATGACATAGAAGAAAATGTAATTTCAAATGAATTAAATGAAACAGTAGATAACACAGAAAAAAATGAAAATACAATAAAAAATGAAGTATCTGATAATAAAACAACTGTAATTGGAAAAGAAGAACAAGAAAGTAGTAAAGAAAATACAGCTATAAGTGATGAGCAAAAAGCAATAGAAATAGCAAAAAATGAATGGGCTATTTCAGTAGATTCTTATGATTACAGAGCTGAATTACAAAGTGATGGAACATATGTTGTTAGAGTTATAGGAAAAACAGATAGAAATGAAGTTACAAGATATATAGTAAATGTAAAAACTGGTGTTGCAACAGAAGTACAATAATATCTTAAATACTGACACATATAAAATATAATATAAATTTTGACATGGAGGAATATAATAAATGGCAAAAGCAAATTTTGAAGATAATATGGAAAATCTAGAAAAAATAGTAACAGAGTTAGAAAAAGGAGATTTAAATTTAGATGAATCAATATCTAAATTTGAAGAAGGAATAAAAATTTCAAAAGAATGTAATAAGATATTAGAAGAAGCAGAAAAGAAAATAACAATTTTACTTGAAAAAGATGGAGAATTAAAAGAAGAAAATTTTGAAACAGAAGAGTAATTTTATAATAAAAATGTCTTAAAATAATTATTTAAGGGGAAAAGAAAAGTGAACAATTTTAATGGATTTATTCAAAATAAATACATATATGTACCTATTTTATTATGGTTTTTTATTCAACTATATAAGGTTATATATGATTTAATAACAACAAAAAAATTTAATTTTAAAAGAATATTAGGAGCAGGTGGAATGCCGAGTTCACATTCAGCAATTGTAGTATCATTAGCGACAATGATTGGGAAATATGAAGGTGTAGATACACCTATTTTTGCATTGTCATTGATAATGGCATTTGTTGTTATGTATGATGCTTGTGGTGTAAGAAGAGCGGCAGGAAAACAAGCGGCTTTGCTTAATAAAATAATAGAAACACCTGGACTTACAGGTTTCCAAGTATCTGAAAGACTTGTAGAAGTATTAGGACATACTCCTGTTCAAGTTTTTGTAGGAGCTTTACTTGGAGTTATTGTAGGCATTATAGCATAGAAAGACCAATAGGTAAGCTGTCACACTGATCGAGACAACTTCCCAATTGGTCGATTTTTCTAAAAGAGAAGGGAGATATGTGAAATGACTGATATAGAAATAGCAAAAAATGTTAAACTAGAAACAATAACAGAAATAGCAAAAAAAATAGACATTAATGAAGATGACATTGAAAGTTATGGAAAATATAAAGCAAAAATTTCTAATGATATATATACTAAATTGGCCAAAAAAGAAAATGGAAAATTAATATTAGTAACAGCAATAAATCCAACACCATTAGGTGAAGGAAAAACAACAGTATCAATAGCGATAGCAGATGGACTTTCAAAAATAGGTAAGAAATCTATATTAGCATTAAGAGAACCATCTTTGGGACCTGTATTTGGTATTAAAGGTGGAGCAACAGGAGGAGGACATGTTCAAGTTGCACCAATGGAAGATATCAACCTTCACTTTACAGGAGATATACATGCAATAACATCTGCAAATAATTTATTAGCAAGTATGATAGATAATCATATATATTTTGGAAATGAATTGGATATACAAGAAGTTACATGGAAAAGATGTGTAGATTTGAATGATAGACAGTTAAGAGTGGTAGAAACAGGTTTATCAGGGGAAAAGAAAATTGTTCCAAGAAAAGATGGATTTGATATTTCAGTTGCATCTGAAATTATGGCTATATTATGCTTATCAGAAAATTTAATGGATTTAAAAGAAAGACTAGGAAATATAATAATAGGATATAACTCAAAAAAAGAACCAATATATGCTAAAAATTTAAAAGCAGAAGGAGCAATGACTGTATTGTTGAAAGATGCAATAAAACCTAATTTAGTACAAACATTAGAACATACACCAGCAATAATACATGGAGGACCTTTTGCAAATATAGCACATGGATGTAATAGTATAATTGCAACTAAAATGGCTATGAAGTTAGCTGATTATACTATTACGGAAGCAGGCTTTGGAGCAGATTTAGGTGCTGAGAAATTTCTAGATATAAAATGCAGAAAAGCAGGAATAAAACCAGATGCGGTTGTAATTGTCGCAACAATAAAAGCTTTAAAATATCATGGAGGAATTGAAAAAGAAAAAATTCAGGATGAAAATATTGAGGGCTTAGAAAGAGGAATGTCAAATTTATATAAACATATAGAAAATATAAAAGAAAAATTTGGATTAAATGTAATTGTTGCAATAAATAAATATAATACAGACACATCAAGTGAAATAGAATTTATTCAAGATAAATTAAAAGATATAAATATTGAAACAAGCGTTGTGGAAGGCTGGGCAAAAGGTGGAGAAGGTGCAGTTGATATTGCCAAAAAATTAGTTGAAATGACACAAAAAAGTACTGATATTAAATATGTTTATGATTTACAAGATGATATAAAAACGAAAATAGAAAAAGTAGCAAAACAAATATATGGAGCATCAAATGTTCATTTTGAAGAAAATACTAGTGCAGAAATTGAAAGAATTGAAAATATGGGATATGGTAATTTACCAATATGTATTGCCAAAACTCAATATTCTTTTTCAGATGATGCAAAAAATTTAGAATGTAAAGAACCATTTGAAATAACTATTAGAGATATTAATTTAAAAGCAGGTGCTGGTTTTGTAGTTGCAATTGCTGGAAAAATAATGACAATGCCAGGTCTTCCAAAAGTTCCATCTGCTGAAAGTATTGATATAAATGAAAATGAAGAAATAGTAGGATTATTTTAGTCCTACTGTTTTTTGTTATAAACGTATAACTAATAAATATAAAATATTATGCTTCATAATATTTTTCGGTATCTGAATATAATTCTTCAAGTGATATGCCAAGCACTTTGCAAAAAGCTAAAACTTCAAAATCTTTTACAGATTTTTTTCCATACTCTATTTCATAAATATCACAATTATACATCGTAACACCAAGTAAATCTAGTTGACGGCAGATTTCTGGTTGAGACATTTTTTTTAATTTTCTATATTTTTTAATATTTTTTCCTATTATATTTTTATTTCCATTTAATGTTTTTGCTTTCATTTTAGTCTATCCTTTCATTTTTCATAATTTAATAGGTTGATTAAATTTGAACTTATTCTATAATAAAAATAAACTTATTATTACAGGAACACACTGTAAATGTTACAAAAATGTTTCATTATTTTTACAACTATATGTCAAATTTGAATTATTATTGAACATATAAGTGGATTATGATATATTTGTGTTACAGGAACAACCTGCAATAAGAGGCGAAAGAGGAATAAATATGAATAAAAATAAATGTATTATTAAATTAAATAAAGATGGAATAACTATAATATCATTAGTAATAGTAGTAATACTTTTACTTATACTATCAATGATAACAATACAGGGTATTACAAATACAGGAATATTTAAAAGTGCAAACCAAGCAAAAATTGAAAATAAAAGAGCACAAATAATAGAATATCTAAAATTGGGCAAAGACACCATAGAAAGATTCTTACTGAACTGTAATTTTTTATAGATTATTTCATAAATTTGTAGAAAAATATATTGACATTTAATGACACTATAACTTATAATTAAAAGTGACAAATAAAGTCATATTTTTACTTAGACTTACAAAGTTTAAATATGTAAAATGCTTATAAAACAAAAGTAGTTTATAGTAATAAAAATACCAAGGAGGAAAAAATAATGAAAAATAAGGGGATAACATTAATTGCATTAGTAATAACAATAATTGTTTTATTGATATTGGCAGGAATAACAATACAATCAATTACACATACAGGAATATTAAAGAATGCAAAACAAGCACAATTAGAAAATAAAAGAGGACAAATATCGGAATACTTAAAATTAAAACTAATAAATGAACAAACAAATAACCCATTTGGAAGTGCGGAAGAAATAATTACAGCAACAAGAAATAATGTAATAGAAAACATAGATGATTTAAAGAAAATTGGAAAAGAAGTAACAATTGAAGAAACAAGCACAGAAGAAGACGGAGAAAATGTGGACATATATTTTTATGTAATAGTAGATAAAGATGTATACAAAGTAGAATTAAATGATGTAACATTTATAGGAGAGCAAGGAGAATTTTTTAGAATTTTTACCTGTTATAAAATTAAAATCTATTTCTAATACAACAAATACAATAACAGTAAAAGTAACAACAAAAAGAAATTAAGGTGGAAAACTCTAATACAACAAATACAATAACAGTAGAGGTAACAACAAAAAGAAATCAAGGTGGAAAATTAGAATATTATATAAAAAGTGAAGATAAAGAAGAATACAAATTAATAAAAACAACAACGGAAGAAAAATATACCTATGAAGAATTAGAACAAGGAAAAAAATATAATATTAAAGTAATAGCTGTTGCAGAAAACAAAAAGACAGTAGAATTAATAGTAGAACAAACAACAGGAAAAATAGGAGATTTGACAGAAGCAAATGCAAAATTTACATATAGTCCAAGTACATGGACAAATGGAAATGTAATAGCAACAGTATCTACTGATGTAACTGGATTTATAATTCAAACAAGTAAAGATGGAAATACATGGTCAAATACAACATCACAAACAATGAGTGTAAATGGACCAGTATATGCAAGATTGAAAACAGCAGAAGTAATAGCAGAACAGACAACAGGAAAGATAGTAGATTTAACAGAGGCAAATGCAAAATTCACATATAGCCCAAGTGGCTGGACAAATAGTAGCGTAACAGCAACAGTAAGTACAGAGATAACTGGATATACAATCCAAACAAGTACAGATGGAGAAAACTGGACAAGTACAGCAAGTCAAACACTAACAACTAATGGACCAGTATATGCAAGATTATGGGATGGAATAAATGTAGGTGGAATGCTAACAGGAAATATAACGAAAATAGATAAAACATCTCCTACGATATCTGGTAGTGCAACAATGACAGGGGCAAATACAGCAACATTATCAGCAACAATTAATGATAAAGAGAGTGGATTGTCTCAAATAAAATGGGAATGGGGAAACACAACAAGTTATGAAAATACTGTGACAGATAAATATGTAAAAATGAATAGTTCGTCAGCAGGAGCAATAGAAAGTGTAACCAAAACAAAAGCTTTAACAGGATTAAGTGCAGGAACAACATATTATGTAAGAATAACTGCATATGATGTAGCTGGAAATATAACAAAATCAATAACTACTACTTTCAAGACAGCCGTTGCTAAAATTGGAACTAATTATTATTCAAGTATAAGTGATGCAATAAATGCACAAAACAGCTCTACAATAGATTTATTAGTTAATGTAAAAGAAAAAATCAATATACCATCAAACAAAAACATAACTTTAAATTTAAATGAAAAAACAATTACAACAACAACAGAAAACAAAACTATTTGTACAATATTAAATTATGGAACATTAACTTTAAAAGGAAATGGGACAATTAATTCAACTGGTAATATAGGTGGTGCGATAATGAATTATGGAACATTAACAAATGAATCTGTGACAATTACAAAAGATGATTCATATAGCAATTGGCTAGTTACGAATTCTGGAAAATTTTATATGAAAGGTGGGGTACTTCAAAAAACTGGTGGAACTAATGGAGCAGTATTAATGAATTACGGACAGTTTGGGATGACTGGTGGAAAAATTATATCAAATGATGACAACGCAGTTGTTAGTAGAGATGGAGGTAATTCAGTTATAGAAGGAAGAGGAATATCAATACAAGGAACAATTTTAAATGATTATAGTGAAAATGAAAATTCAAAATCATCCACAATATGTAAATATGCTACAATAAATGGAAATTTATTAGCATATGGTGAAGGAGTTGTAAATTTAATTGATTGTAAAATGACAGGAAATGTTGCAACAAATGGAAAAGTTGTTGAAATTGTGACTAGTTCAAGTGGATATAATTGCTATTTTTATGATACTAATTCAAAATATCAAGATATTAGATTTCCAACATGGACAAGATTAAACGAACAAGATGATTTAATATGGCATAAGGCAAATGTTGGAACAAGAAGAAATTCGAGGGTATGGTATTATAATGTAAAAAAATCAGAACATAATAATGAATCAGGAGTTTATCATACTGATATATATAAAGGAACATATAGCGTTGAAAATTTTATAACAGGGATAGATGTTGAGTTAAAATAATAATTGATTTTTATGTATTGTTACAAAGATATTACAAAAATATTACATTTTTGATAATTAATATAATGACATTGAAAACTTATAGAAAAAATTGTATAATAGTAAGAGTATAAATCAAATTAAATACAAAGGAGGAAAAGATGGAGAGACAAAGAGGTATAACGATATTGGCTTTGGTAATAACAATTATACTATTACTTATACTTTCTGGAATAACAATACAAGCAATAACAAATAAGGGAATTATTTCTAATACAAAAAGAGCTGAATTAGAAAACAAAAGGGGACAAATAGCAGAAACATTGCAAGTAAGATTAATTACAGAGCAATCTAATAATCCTTTTGGAAATTCAGAAGAAATCATATCAGCAACAAGAGAAAGTGTTATAAAAAATATAGATGAAATAAAGCAATTTGGAAAAGATGTAACAGTAGAAGAAATAAGTAAGGAAGAAGATTTTAAACAAGTAGATGATTATTTTTATGTAGTAGTAGATGATGATATTTACAAAGTAGAACAAGATGGAGTAAAATTTATAGGAAAAACAAGTGAGATGTCACCAGCAATTCGAGTAAAAGCAATATCAGCTAAACTGAATTCAATAACAGTTCAAGTGGATACACAAAGAAATGAAGGTGGAAAACTTGAATATTATATAAAAAAGGATTCTGATGAAAATTATAAATTAAGTAAAACAACAACAGAACAAAATTATACATATGAAGATTTGGAAGAAGAGACAAAATATAGTATAAAAATAGTAGCAGTTGCAAAAAATAAAAAGACAGCAGAAGTTGTTATTGAAAAAAATACTAAAAGGCCTGTAACAGATTTAACAACTGCAAATGCAAAATTTACATATAGTCCAAGTGGCTGGACTAATACAAATGTTGTAGCAACAGCAAGTACAGATGTAAAAGGCTTTACAATTCAAACAAGTAAAGATGGAAAAACATGGGCAAGCACATCAAGTCAAACTTTGACATCAAATGGAAAAGTTTATGCTAGATTATGGGATGGAGAAGATGCAGGAGGAATGTTAACTGGAAATGTAACTGCAATAGATAAGGTAGCACCAGCAATAAATACAAACTTAAATATTAGTAATGTAACAACAAAATCGCTTACATTAAATATAACAACAACAGATGCAAATTCTGGTCTTGGAAAAATAATTTGGTATTACAAAAAATCAACAGAAAGTTCATATAAAAATATAGAACAAGTATATACACAATTAAATGGAAAAACAGCAGGAGCAACAACACAAACAACAAAAACATATACATTAGATAATTTATCAAGTGGAACATATGATGTATATGCTGAAATATATGATGTGGCAGGAAATAAAACAACATCAACAGTTGTAAATACAACATTAGCGGTAATTGCTGTTAATAATTATAATGGAGTTTATGATGGAAGTGCACATACAGCAACATTATCAAGCAATATTCAAGGAACAACTTTCAAATATGGAACAACAAATGGTTCTTATACACTTTCTAGTATTCCTACATATACAAATGCAGGAACATATACTATATATTGGCAAGCTAGTAAAGGATATGTAATTGCAACAGGAAGTGCTACTGTACAGATAGAAAAAGCAAATAGTACTATTAGTTTATCAGCAAGTAATGGTTATATTACAGTTACATCAAATAGTGATGGTAGTGTAAGTGCTACAAGTTCAAATACTGGTATAGCTAATGTGCCAGTTACTGGAAGAAGTATTAGGATTGTCCCAGTAACAAATGGAGGTTCTGGAACATTTACAGTTAGTGTAGTTGTTAATGAATCTACAAACTATAAGGCTTCATCAATTGCTACACAGTCAGTTACAGTAAGTTCAAGACTTATAACATCTTCAATAGGATGGTATACAGCAAGTTCATATTGGAGTGGATATTATTATGTAGAAAATTCAACTGTAAAATGGTATTTTGATGGAGATTCAATGTGGCATACAACAGATAATATTACATTATCAGCAGGATGTTATTATGTTGTTGGATATACTGGCGGACAACCAAGAGCTATATTATGGAATAATTCAAATCATACTGGATTGTATAGCGGTATACAGGCAACTAGCGGAGTTACAGTTTCATTTACAGGAACAAAATACTTACAAATACCAATATTAGTTTCTGGTGCAAGCGGTGGAACCCCAGCTGGTTATACTAGTTATGATGTAAGAAAAATAACTTTTAATTAAGTTATAAAATTAAAAAGAAAGAGGGAAAGTTAAATGAAAAAGAATGAAAAAATAATAATATTTATTTTGTTAGTAGTATTAATAATAGCCATAATAGCATTTATGGTAAATCAAAATAAAAATGTGAAAGAATTAAACAATGAGAATATGACAGAAGAAAATAATTTGGTTGAGGAAAATAATACAGTTGAAGAGGAATTTACACAATTATTAGATAATGGAGTAAAGTTAAATACAAGTGAAGAATTAGGAAAAACAAAACAAGTTGGATCATTTAAATTTGAAAATATCCAATTAACAGAACAAGATGATCAATCAATATTATTAGCTGATGTAACTAATACAAGTTCAAAGGCAACAGATGTAACATTGGTAGATGTAGTGTTACTAGATAAAAATGGAAAAGAAATAGTAACTGTTGGTGGAATAATAAAAGCATTAAAACCTGGTGAAAAAACACAATTTAATACAAGTATGACATTAGATTATTCAAATACTTATGATTTTAAAATTGTAATAAAATAAATATATTTAAGATCTGAAAGCTAGAATAAAATCTAGCTTTTTTCTTACTGAACTGTAATATTTTTAATAATTTCGTAAAAAAATATTGTAAATAAATTGAATATTGTATATAATACTATAAGTTAAAATAAGAGAAAAGATATATAGTTACAAATGAATAAGGAGGAAAATAATGAAAAAACAATATGATGAAAGCCTTGGGGCTGTACACACACACACACACACACACACACACACACACACACACACACACACACACACACACACACACACACACACAGGTACTTTAAATGAAATTTTGAGGAATGAAAAAGGAATAACACTAGTAGTTTTAGTAGTAACAATAATAGTGCTGTTAATATTAGCAGGTATATCAATACAGGCTATTACACATACGGGAATATTTTCTAATGCAAAACAAGCTGAATTAGAAAATAAAAGAGGACAAGTATTAGAATATCTAAAATTAAAACTAATAAATGAGCAAACAAATAATCCATTTGGAAGTGCGGAAGAGATAATAACAGCAACAAGAAATAATGTTATAGAAAATATAGAGGAATTGAAAAAAATAGGAAAAGAAGTAACAGTAGGAGAAATAAGTACAGAAGAAGATTTTAAAAAAGTAGACGTATATTTCTATGTAATAGTAGATGGAGATTTATATAAAGTAGAATTAAATGGTGTAAGCTTTATTGGAAAAATAGATGAGATGCCACCTGTAATTAATATGGAAAAAATTACAAACACAACAAATTCAATAATAGTTGAAGTAACAGCAAAGAGAAATGAAGGCGGAAAATTAGAGTATTACATAAAAAGTGAAGATGAAGAAGAGTATAGATTGATAAAAACATCAAATGAAGAAAGTTATACATATGAAGGACTAGAACAAGGTAAAAAATATAGTGTTAAAGTAGGAGCAGTTGCTAAAAATACGAAAACAGCAGAAGTAATAGGAGAACAAGAAACTGGTAAAATAGTAGAATTGACAACAGCAAATGCTAAATTTACATATAGTCCAAATACATGGACAAATGGAGATATAGTAGCAACAGTAACTACTGATGTGACAGGATTTACAATTCAAACAAGTAAAGATGGAAAAACATGGGAAGATAAAACATCACAAACGATGAGCAGTAATGGACCAGTATATTCTAGATTATGGGATGGAACAAATGCAGGTGGAATGTTAACAGGAAATGTAACAAAAATAGATAAAACAAAACCAGTACTAACACAAGTAACACCAACAACAAATAGTATAAGAATAATAGCAACAGATGAACAATCTGGAATAGTTGGCTATGCAGTAACAACAACTACATCAGTACCAACATCATTTACATCTGTAACAAATACTAAAAAATTAGATGTAACAGTAACTAATAGAATTCAAAATACAGCATATTATGTGTGGGTAAAAGATTTAGTTGGAAATGTAAATGAAGTGAAAAAAGTTTCAACAGGCAGTGTATCAGGATTAACAACAGCAAATGCAAGATTCACATATAGCCCAAGCAGTTGGACAAATGGAAATGTAGTAGCAACAGCAAGTACAAATGTTGCAGGATTTACAATACAGACAAGTTTAGATGGACAAAATTGGTCAAATACTCCAAGTCAAACGCGTTCAACAAATGGACCAGTATATGCAAGATTATGGGATGGAGTAAATGCAGGAGGAATGTTAACAGGAAGTGTAACAAATATAGATAAAAATAAACCAGCAATATCAAGAACAATTACACAAGGCGATAATGGTATGAGTGTAGGTGGAGCATATACGAATGGTGAATGGGCTTATTATTGGAGAACGTGTTATCTTAATGTAAGATTCACATGTAGTGATAATGTTGGAATTACAGGATATTATTGGGGAACTACAAGACCTACAAGTGTTGGAAGTGTATCATGGACACCAGTTAGTTCAGTAACTTCATATAGTATAGCGAAAACTATTGGAATAGTTGGTACAGCACAGCCATCTATTTCTAGAAGTGAAACATATTATTTTGCGGTTAGAGATGCAGCTGGAAACTTTGAAGTAAATACTACTTCAACATATGAACAATGTGTATATCATAAAACAGTAGCACCTTTTACAACAAGTTATAAAGCATTAGCAAATCCTGGTGGTTATAATTATTTTGTGGCATCTTTTGTAAACTCCGGAACAACTATGTATTATACATATGGAGGAGTTACTTCATCAGTTAGAGAAGCAGGGGTTGGAAATATACTTACTGTAAATGGAGGAAATGCACAAATTTGTTTTAGTAATCTTCCAGGAGTAAATACAAGTTATTATTATATTTATTTTAAATAAAGGAAAAAATAGTAAAATAATTAAGAAAAAAGTAATAAATCAATTAAGGTTTATTACTTTTTTAAATTACCGTTACTAGATAATAGTTTTAGGACATTGT
>FR901956.1 GCA_000438255.1 Clostridium sp. CAG:389 | reverse complement strand
TGGGATGGAACAAATGCAGGTGGAATGTTAGCTGGAAATGTGACAAAAATAGATAAAGAAGCACCAAAATCATTTACACCGACAACATCAAGTACTACAAATAGTATAACAGTAGTAGCTAATACAACAGATCAGACAAAAACAGCAACAAATGGAGAAAGTGGAATGGAAGGATATAGATTTAGTAAAGATGAAGGAAAAACATGGACAGAATGGCAAACAAATGGAACATATAAATTCAATGATATGCTAAAAGATATAAATGGAAGTACATATAATATAGTTGTACAAGCAAAAGACAAAGCACAGAATATTACAACATCTACAATTGTGCAAGCTACTACTGCCAAAAATATGGAATACTATATAAATGAAAAAGATAAATTGTTAGCTACAATATTAAATGATCAAGATGCTAATACAAGACTTTTCTTTAAGGATTCATCAGATGGAGCAATAGTTGCTATGGCATATACTCAAGTTGAAAACAGTAGTCCTGATGGAATAAAATTTGATAATTTTACATGGCTCCATCCAATATTAGTAAGCACAACTGAAAATGGGGCAAAATATTATGGGGATTCGAGAGATGAATGGTATAATCAAAGTATGAATGATATCTATGATTTTGAGTATAAAGGTGTTAAATATTATTGTAGCAGTATGACTGGATGGGTAGTAATGGGATATAATGAGTTCTTTTCAAGATATACTACTACATTTAAAACACTAAATGAGAGTACAAATCCTTATAAAAATGGAGTATCTGGTCCAAAAGAAGCTGGGTTAGCTCTTGTAAAAAAATATTTAGGGGAATAAAAATAATTATATATTTTGATTTAAAAACAAAAAGTACAAGTTTTATAAAAAGGCTTGTACTTTTTTCAATTTATATATATAATAAAACAATAGAAAAAGTAAGAATAAATAAAAATGAAAGGAATGAAAAATGAACTTTATAGAAACAATAAAAGAAAGAGCAAGACAAGAAATAAAAACAATAGTATTGCCAGAAGCAGAAGACATAAGAACATTAAAAGCAACAGAAATAGCACTAAAAGAAAAATATGCAAACATAATTTTAGTAGGAAATGAAAACAAAATAAAAGAAAAAGCAAAAAATAATAATATTAGCATTGGAGGAGCAAAAATAGTAGATCCACAAACATCATCAGACTATGAAAAATATGCAAATCTATTATATGAATTAAGAAAAAATAAAGGTATGACAATAGAACAAGCAAAAGAAATAACATTAAATCCTGTATATTTTGGAATGCTAATGGTAAAAGATGAAGAAACAAAAGCAGATGGTTTAGTTTCAGGCGCAGCACATTCAACAGCAGACACATTAAGACCAGCCCTTCAAATTTTAAAAACAGCACCAGACACAAAATTAGTTTCAGCATTTTTTGTTATGGTTGTTCCAAATTGTGAATATGGTTCAAATGGAACATTTATATTTGGAGATGCAGGATTAAATGCAAATCCAAATCCAGAAGAACTATCAGAAATTGCAATATCATCAAGTAAAAGTTTTAAACAATTAGTAGGTGAAGAACCAAAAGTTGCAATGCTTTCATATTCAACAATGGGAAGTGCAAAATCAGAATTAACACAAAAAGTAATTGAAGCAACAAAAATATTAAAAGAAAAAGAACCAGATTTAAAAGCAGATGGTGAATTACAATTAGATGCTGCAATAATACCAGAAGTTGCAAAATCAAAAGCACCAGAGAGTCCAATAGCTGGTGAAGCTAATGTATTAATATTCCCAGATTTAGATGCTGGAAATATAGGATATAAATTAGTTCAAAGACTTGCAAAAGCAGAAGCTTATGGACCATTATGCCAAGGAATTTCAAAACCTGTAAATGACTTATCAAGAGGTTGTAGCTATCAAGATATTGCAGGTGTTATTGCAATAACAGCAGTTCAAGCTCAAAAATAAATGTTAACAAAAGAATATAAAAATAAAAGGAGGTCTTCTATGAAAATATTAGTTTTGAACTCAGGAAGTTCGTCATTAAAATATCAAGTAATTGATATGGAAACAGAAGAAATGTTAGTAAAAGGATATTTTGAAAGAATAGGACAGCAAAATTCTTTTTTAACACATAAAGTAAATGGAATAAAACACAAATTTGAAAAAAGTGTAGCAAACCATGAACAAGCACTAAAATTTGTTTTTTCAAGGTTAACAAATGACCATTATGGTGTAATTAAAAGTTTGGATGAATTAGGCGGGATTGGACATAGAGTTGTTCAAGGTGGAGAAAAATATTCTCGACCAGTTCTTATTACAGATGATGTTATATCTGAAATTGAAAAATGTAGTGATTTAGCACCATTACATAATCCAGCAGCTGTTTTAGGAATAAATGCTTGTAAAAAAATAGCACCAAATATTCCAATGGTTGCAGTATTCGATACATCATTTCATCAAACAATTCCAAGAGAAAGATATATTTATCCAATACCATATGAATATTATAAAAAGTATGGAATTAGGAAATATGGTGCTCATGGAACATCACATGAATATGTTGCAAATAGAGTTGCAGAAATAATTGGAAAAGATATAAAAGATTTGAAAATAGTAAATTGCCATTTAGGACAAGGTGCAAGTGTGTGTGCAATTCAAAATGGAAAATCAGTAGAAACAAGTATGGGACTTACACCACTTGGTGGAATACCAATGGGAACAAGAAGTGGGGATTTAGATCCATCTGTTGTAACATATATAATGAAAAAAGAAAATTTGACACCACAAGAAATAGAAGATATATTAAACAAAAAATCTGGAGTTTATGGTATGTCAAAAGGGTTGTCAGTAGATTTTAGAGATATTGAAAACGAAGCATTAGCAGGTGGAACACATGCTCAATTGGCATTGGATGTATATCATTATTTAACAGCATCATATGTTGCAAAATGTGCGGTAGCAATGGGCGGAATTGATGTTCTTACATTTACAGCTGGTGTTGGAGAAAAAGGACCAATATCTAGAAAAGCAATTTGTGAACAACTTGAATTCTTTGGCGTAAAAATAGATGATGAAAAAAATAAAATAAGAGGCGAAGAAGTCGAAATTTCATCAGAAGATTCAAGAGTAAAAGTTTATGTAGTTCCAACAAATGAGGAATTAATGATTGCAAGGGAAACAATGAATATAGTAAATAAAAATTAGAAAAATGGGATATGAAACGCGTACATCAATCCCAAAAAAAGAAAGAGAGTGTAAAAAATGAAAATATTAGTATTAAATTGTGGTAGTTCATCACTAAAATATCAATTAATAAACATGGAGACAGAAGAAGTTATGGCTTCTGGAAAATATGAAAGAATAGGAGAAGCAGAAGCATTTATAACACATAAAGTAAATGGACAAAAAATAGAAATAAAAAATCCAGCATATAACCATTCAGAAGCAATAGACTTTACATTAAAACAATTTACAAATCCAGAATACAAAGTAATAGACAGCTTAGATGAAATAAATGCAATAGGACACAGATTAGTTCATGGTGGAGAAAAAATTGCAGAATCTGTTATAATTGATGATAATGTTGTAAAAGTTTTAGAAGAATATACGGATTTAGCACCTTTACACAATCCAGCATGTATATTAGGAATCAAAGCATGCCAAGAAGTTATGCCAGGAAAACCAATGGTAGGTGTATTTGATACAGCATTCCATCAAACAATGCCAAAAGATAAATTTATTTATCCAATACCATATGAATATTACAAAAAATATGGAGTAAGAAAATATGGATTCCATGGAACATCACATATGTTTGTATCACAAAGACTTGCTGAAATCGAAAATAAATCACTAGAAGGTACAAAAATTGTAACTTGCCATTTGGGACAAGGTTCAAGTATATGTGCTATAAAAGATGGAAAATCAATTGATACAAGTATGGGATTAACACCACTTGGTGGACTTCCAATGGTTACAAGAAGTGGAGATTTAGATCCATCAGTTGTAACATATATAATGAAAAAAGAAAACTTAACACCTACACAAATGGAGGACTTATTAAATAAAAAATCAGGACTTTCTGGTATGTCAGGATTAGTTCCAGATTTTAGAGAAATTGAAATTGCTTCAAATGAAGGTCAACCAGATGCTAGAATAGCTGTTGAAGACTTTAATTATACAATTGCAAGTTATGTGGCTAAATATGCTGTTGCAATGAATGGTGTTGATTACATTATTTTTACAGGTGGAATTGGTGAAAATCAAATTAATATTCGTAAAGGTATTTGCAAAAAACTAGAATTTATGGGTGTTAAATTAGATTTAGACAGTAATAATATGAGGGGTGAAGAAAAGGTTATTTCTACTCCTGATTCAAAGATTAAAGTTTATGTTATTCCTACAAATGAAGAATTAATGATTGCAAAAGAAACTTTAAGATTAGTAAAATAATATAAAATGAGGCAAGTGGGATATTCCAATTTGTCTCATTTTTTAGATGTCAAAAAATGTTATAGTTTAGTAAGAATCTTTTGGTGGTGTCGTTGTATTATATGTTTTTGAAAATTGAACCGTTTG
>FR901955.1 GCA_000438255.1 Clostridium sp. CAG:389 | reverse complement strand
GGCAAAAACACCATAGAAAGATTCTTACCGAATTGTAACTATAAAAAAATAGCACTATAATGTGCTACTTAATTAACTTATGCGTTTTCAGTTTCTTTTTTTGCTACTACTTGTTTTCCGTCATAGTATCCACAGTTTGAGCAAACTCTGTGTGGCATTACTGGTTCATGACAATTTTGGCATGTAGCAAATTTTGGTTCTTCTTTTTTCCATGTTGATCTTTTTGCATGTGTTCTTGCTTTTGACCATCTTCTTTTTGGTTGTGCCATTTCTATTCCCCCCTTGCTTAAAGATATATTGTTTTATATCTATTTGAAATTTTATCGATTTTTTTGCACTATAAAATTATACAAGTATTTTTAAATTTTGTCAACTATTTTTGTTCTTAAAATTTTATTGTTTTAATTATTGTACATAAATCGTATACCAAGCTCTTACATCATTTTCATTGTGAATAGCTAATACATATCCTGGTGGAACTGTACATGTTCCCGATTTGGTATTTCCATCTGTTGCTGAATCGTAAAAATACATGTTACTTCTTTCACCATTTGGACTTACCCAAATAATTCCACTTCCATCACTTGTTTTGTATGTATTATCTATGTAATAATGTAATGTTATTGGATAACTGTATGTATTTCTCCACTCATATTCACCATAGAAATCTACTAACATCATATTATTTGTAACTTCTTTTGAACCAGCTACATATCCTGTACCAGTAACTGTTAAATATGGATAATTATCCCAATAAGCACTCCAAATTGGAGATAGGCTAGTGTCTTTATTTATATTTATTGAATTAATTCCTCCTGTCCATGTAGTAGCTCTATATCCAGATTTGACTAATCCGGTAGGTAAATTTATTCTTGTTCCTGATTTTATATATGTTGCACTACTATTGCAATTTGTTGCACCATCTGCATTTAAGTTCAATTTATAATAAGTACTACTTTGAATTTTTGATATATTACCTGCCTTATCTTTTATTGCCATATACCATATTCCTGAATTATTAATACTAATATTTTGAGTATTTGTAAAATTAATATTTGCATTAGATGGGTTAGTCTGTCCTATATAATATCCTGATATACCACTTTCTTTTTCTACAACATTACTAAAAGAGATTGCACCATTTGAACCTATGCCACCACTTGTTGCATTTACTGTAAAAGTTGGCGCTGTTTTATCTATTTTTGTCACATTTCCTGTTAGCATTCCACCTGTATTTGTTCCATCCCATAATCTTGCATACACAGGTCCATTAGCTGAAAGAGTTTGACTTGGTGTATTTGACCAATTTTGTCCATCTAAACTTGTTTGAATTGTAAATCCTGTTACATCTGTACTTGCTGTTGCAACAACATCTGTATTAGTCCAACCATTTGGACTATATGTGAATTTTGCATTTGCTGTTGTTAATTCAGTTACTTTTCCTGTTATTTGTTCCCCTATTACTTCTGCTGTTTTATTATTTTTAGCAACAGCTATTATTTTAACATTATATTTTTTTCCTTGTTCTAGTCCTTTATATGTATATTTTTCTTCTTCTTTTGTTTTTATTAATTTATATTCTTCTTCATCTTCGTTTTTTATATAATATTCTAATTTTCTGACTTCATTTCTTTTAGTTGTGACTTCAACTGTTATTGAATTTGTTGTGTTTGATATCTTTACTATTTTAATTACAGGTGCCATTTCATCTATTTTCCCAACAAAACTTACACCATTTAATTCAACTTTATATAAATCTCCATCCACTGTTACATAGAAATAGACATCTACTTGTTTATAATCTTCTTCTGTACTAATTTCTCCTATTGTTACGTCCTTTCCCATTTTCTTTAAATCATCTATGTTTTCTATTACATTATTTCTTGTTGCTGTAATTATTTCTTCCGCACTTCCGAATGGATTATTTGTTTGTTCGTTTATTAATTTTAACTTTAAATATTCTGTTATTTGTGCTCTTTTGTTTATTAACTCCGTTTGTTTTGCATTTTTAAATAGCCCTTGATTTGTTAACGCAGATATTGATATTCCTGCTAATATCAACAAAACAATTATTGTTATTACCAATGCAATTAATGTTATCCCCCTATTTTTCATTATTTTTCCTCCTTAATCATTTGTATTTAAATTTTATATAATATTAACATACTAAACCTAAAAGTTAAATGTATTTACTTACATTTTTAATTTTTCTTTATAATCTATACAATATTTTTGATATAATGCTTTTACATTCTTTTTATTCAAAGCCTTATCAACTCCACCTTCACTAACTTGTGTAAAAAAATCCGTTATTAATTTTTCAACTTGGTTATTTACTAGTGTTTTATCTCTTTCTTTTATCCAATACTCTAATTCATATTCTTTTGTCCATTCTTTCCCTTTATAAATCATACCTGCTGCTAATTTATCACATAACATTTCTGCTACATATTTATATGGCATAATTGGTGTTTTATCTGGTGCACTCAAATCAACCCAATAATCTGTATGATGTTTATTTCTTCCCTTATGATGTAACCATGCTTGTGAATATCCTTTGTCTTTTTTGCAGTCTGTTATTGGTGAATGTTTTCCGCTAAAATATTTTACTCCCTCCCAAAATTCTGTTGGTGAATATTTTGAAAGGTCATGGACAAAGCCTCTCCATGGTTGCCCTACTTTGCAACATAATCTAAATACTAATAATCTATGTCTTGTGATTACTATAAAATGTTTTACTATATTTTTTAAGTACATTTTTTCATCTCCCTTGTTACATTGATAGTCTATCACAATTATTTTTTAAAAGCAACTTTTTTTAAAATTTGCATATACTATATTTAGAATTTACGTTTCAGTTCACTAGTAATTATTTTTAAATTTTAACAAATGTATTACATCAATTAGGAGGTTATAAAATGTGTGGTTTTGTTGGTTTTGCTGACTTTAAAAATGATATTTCTTCTAAAAGAAATATTTTATTAGATATGAATTCTACTTTATCAAAAAGGGGGCCTGACGAAGATGGATATTACATAGATAAAAATATTGCTCTTGCTCATAAGAGATTAATTGTTATTGATCCAGAACGGTGGAAAACAACCTATGATTGAAAAATATTCTTATGGAGAATACGTAATTGTATATAATGGTCAAATCTATAATACTAAGGAATTAAAAGCAATTTTAATAGATAATAATTTTACTTTTAATGGTCATTGCGATACAGAAATTTTGCTTAAATCTTATATCTATTATGGAAATGATGTTGTCAACCATCTTAATGGAATTTTTGCCTTTGCTATTTGGAATAGTAGAAAAAAAGAGCTTTTTATGGCTCGTGACCATTTTGGTGTAAAGCCTTTATTTTATACAATGAAAAATAATAGCATAGTTTTTGGTTCTGAAATTAAGACCTTGTTTGAATATCCCGGAGTTGAAAAAGTTCTAGATAATCAGGGAATTTGTGAATTATTTGGAATCGGACCCGCTCATACTCCTGGAACTACTGTTTTTAAAGATATTTATGAGCTAAAACCTGCACATTGTGCTACTTTTAATAGTTATGGGTTGCATATTGAACGTTATTGGAAATTAAAATCAGAAAAGCATACTGACAGTTTTGGAACTACTTGTCAAAAGGTTAAATTTTTGTTGAATGATGCTATTACAAGACAGCTTGTTTCTGATGTGCCTTTGTGTACTTTCCTTTCTGGTGGTTTAGATTCAAGTATTATTACAAAATTTGCTTCTGATTATTGTAAAGATAATAATTTGCCACCTTTGAATACTTATTCTATTGATTATGTAGATAATGATAAAAATTTTGTTAAAAGCGATTTTCAACCGAATTCAGATAATTATTATATAAATTTAATGAATAAGAATTTACACACAAATCATCATTCTATTGTTATTGATACACCTGAGCTAGCAGAATACTTGGAAGACGCTATGATTGCTCGTGATATGCCTGGTATGGCTGATATTGATTCTTCTTTGTTGTTGTTTTGTAAAAATGTCAAAAAGGAAATGACTGTTGCACTTACTGGTGAATGTGCTGATGAAATTTTTGGTGGTTATCCATGGTTCTTCCGTGAAGATGCATTAAATAGTGGCACTTTTCCATGGTCTATTGCGATTGATGAAAGACAAAAGCTTTTAAATCCATCTATTGGTAAAAAGGTTAATTTAAAAAGTTATATTGATTATAGGTATAATGAGAGTTTATCGGAGGTTGAAATCTTGGATTCTGATTCTCTTGAAACGGCTGAAAAAAGGAAAATTTCTCACCTTACTTTGAATTGGTTTATGCAAACTCTTTTGGATCGTTCTGATAGGATGGCTATGTATAATGGTTTTGAGCTTCGTGTTCCTTTTTGTGATTATCGTTTGGCTCAATATGTTTGGAATATTCCTTGGGAGATTAAGGCTTTGAATGGTCGTGAAAAAGGTCTTCTTAGATATATTTGTAAGGATTTATTACCTGATGAAATTGTTGATAGAAAAAAATCTCCTTATCCTAAAACTCATAATCCTACTTATTTAGCTACGGTTAAGTCTATGCTTTCTGATATTATGAAGGATAAAAATGCTCCTATTAATACTATTCTTAATCGTGATTATATTTTAGAAATTTTAAATTCTGATGGCTCTGCTTTTTCTCGTCCTTGGTTTGGTCAACTTATGACTGGGCCTCAACTTATGGCTTATTTGTGCCAGGTTAATATGTGGCTTGAAAAGTATCAGCCTAAAATTGAACTATAATATTAATTTCATTACTAAAATAATTTTTCCATGTATTATAAAAGCAAGTGATTATCAATAATCACTTGCTAAAAATCTTACACTCTAACATTATGGCTTTATTCTTCACTATTTAATACTTCATAATTATCTAGATTGGGCTTTTCTACATCTTTATCAGTAACTACATCTAATTTTACATTTCTATTACAGTCAATTTTTTTAAATCCCATTTCACTATCATCAATTCTTCTCATTACTAATCCAGAATCCTTATCAATGTAAAAAATTGTTGAATTAACTTTGATATTATTTTTATTCCATACCTTAACAAGTATAGTCGTTCTTTCATTATACTGTTTTTCACCTAAATATTCAAAATTGGTATTAAAAGTTTTTTCATCAGCAATTATTGAATAATCAAACCCACTTTGACTATATAAGACTGTTTCATCTTCATTATTATAATAATTTTTTAAAGATGAAATTCCAGCATACTTTCTTTCATTATTTTCTCCCATTATACTAATTACTTCGTCGGTATTATAATTTTCTCATCTCAAAATATTACCATTGTTTCCAACACATTTTATAACACCATCTTTTATATAATATTCTGTTTTTATTTCATTCAAATTTCTAAAAAATAAGTATTCCTCAGATGAATAATAATAATTAGGATATTTCTCTCCTTTTTTTAATAATGCCACTACTTCTTCTCTTGTCCTTACATTGTCTTTCTTTAGAAAACCATTGAAATGTATAGTTGAAAAATAAATTAATATAATAAGTATTAATGCTAGTATTATAATTCCAACAATTTTTAATATTTTTTTCATTTTCTTATAAATTCCCCCTTTTCAAATGACTAAGAGGTCACAAACTATGTGACCTCTTTAAGAGACTTGTTATTTTCTTACATATACCACTGTATCAATTTTTCCTTTAAGCGGAATCGGATTACAGCAGGCAGTAACTTGCAGAGTTTCCAGAACATTGAACTCTTCTTTAAGAGCATGATAAACATTTTTATACATTGCTTCAGATTTTTGAGCATTGATATTACCATCAGTAACCTTACTTACTGGTGATTCAAGTTCTTTTGAACTAATACTAAACATATAATCTAACACCATCGTTCCTCCTGGTTTTAGATTGTTTTCATAAACTTTCTTTAACAACTTTACTACTTTTGAGAATTCCTTATGCTTATTTTCACATTTCATTTGATATACAAATAGTAAAATGTTTGTAATATCAATGAAATCAAATGTTTCAGAACTTTGACCAAAGAAATCTAATGCATCTTTTAATTCTATTCGTAAATTAGTTTCTTCTAGATTATTGCTTACAAGATTATACACACCTCTTTTTTTCACATATGGTAAAGCATATCGGCTTGCGTATATATCTCCGTGCTCTAATCCCCCTTTGATAAAGTATTCAGAAATCTCATCTTTATAATTAATATTTAAGAAGTTGTTCCAGAAGTTCTTTTCTTCTTCTTCATTTTTCATAAAGCCTTTTTTTACTTTCTCAAAAATTTCATGTGAGAGAAAATATGAACTTTTAATATCCAATAGAAAATTTTCAAATTCACTATTAGATAAGGTAACAATTGCTGCTCTTCTAAGACTGAAAACCACAGATTGTAAATCATTTATTTCTAAAGCAACTATGTTTTTTATTTTCTTAGATACTAATGAAAAAACTGTATCTCCTGCTCCCAAGATTACACATACATTTTGTGCATTTTTAGGTAGTACCTCTGATAAATACCGCTGATTTTGTGTTGTTGTCAGATATGGTTTACTTGCATAGTCTTTATAGTCATCAGACAATAAAATTTCTTGTGCTTTAGCAAATATTTTGCCTCCTGGCAGCTTCTTCATTTCTGCTATAATTTCATCTGCTTCTTGTACAAAAGTTTTTTCCAGTTCTTCCATTTCTTTCATTCCGTATGCCTCCTATTATTTTACATTTAGTCAGTTGACTATTTGCCATTTATCTGTCATTATAAAACTGCTTTTAGACAAACTTTTTATGCAAATTATACAAGTCGTTGACTTAAACATTATACTCCATTTTATGTAAATCGTCAATATCTTTACTTATATCTGTTTTTACATTATGACTTTTTAAAAGAACCTGTTAATTATTAGAATAAGATAGTTAGCAGGCTCTGAAATAATTATTTTTCTCTTTTACTATATTCAATCTCATATTTATCTAACAAATCCATAGTAATTTTTCCTTGTTTTAATGCATCTTCTGCTGTCATTGTAACTCCATTAGGGAAATACACCCTAACAACCTTTGTTTTTTGTGAAGGGTAATAATATTCATACTGCTCATCTTCAAAGAATTTATATTCTCCACCTTGTAGATATTTACTGTAATATTTTTCCCCATCTGCTAAAGTTGTACTATCAAATATTTTAGGTTCATCTGTTTCTTCTACTTTTTCTAAAATATCATTATTATCTACTTTTAATGCAAAATATGGTTTATCAGAATTTGCCTCTTTCATAAATACTATAAAAGTATCTTGAAAATAACAATATTTTGTATCTTGTCCTATTCCCATATATTCTGTAACCATTGTTGCTTTACTTGATAAATTACATCCTCTTTCATTTAAATAAAAATTAACATTTTGTATAACATCATATATGTATAATCCTTTTGAATTTTTTATCTTTCTGTCATATAATTGCTTGTAATTAATCATTCCATTTACCTTTACATATGGAATTCTTAGTTCATCATCTTCTGAAAATTCTGTACGTCCTTTATAGTTTTTTGTTTTTGCTTTTATGTCTTCATAATATTCGTCAAATGATTTTTTATCATCTGTTCTATAAAGTATTATTTCGTCTCCTTCTTTTGTCTTTAATTTTATAGCCATATCATTACTTAATAAACTACCATTATTTAATTTATTATAAAATAGAATTTCAATATTTTTATTCATTTTTTCTGGACTTGCATTATTTATTCCAAAATATTTAATAGCTTCATCACTGTTTCCAAATGTCCATTTATAATCATTAAAATTATCAAATGATTCTAAAAAATTCAATTCTTTATTAAGTGTAGCATCTATTTTGTATCCATTTGTAACTGTTCTTTCTACATTTATTTTATAATCATTTGGATTCAGCATTTCTTTTGAAAATGTACTTTCATTTAAATCATTTGCAATTTGTGGCATTTCACCTTCTAATTCTATCTTATTTAATCCAATTTTATCTTCTAGTTCTTTCCATGCTAAATCTAATGTTCCCACCCATAAATTATTTATTGTATTTTCATCTAGTGTACTTTGATATGATGGGTTCATTGTTATATTATGATTTGTATTATTTTTTATATACTTATTATATATAACTGTTGTAGCATAGACTATTCCTGTTAATGCAACGGTTGCACATATACTTATTACAAAAATTTTTAAAACTTTATTCATTTCATCAAATCCTTTCTTTAGCAGGATTTTTCTTAATTGTTTTTTTCCTCTATGTATCAAATTCTTTGTGCTTTGTAGATTTTCTCCTAATATTTTAGATGTTTCTTCATAAGATAATCCTTCAATATTTACGAGATAAATGGCATTTTTATATCTTTCATCTAACAATTCTATTGATTCTAATAATTCTTTTTTATTTTCTTCTGCTGTAATAATATCTAATACATCTTTTTCAATTTTCTCATCGGCATTTGCAAGATATTTTTCTGTTATTTCATTTCTCCTTTTTTCTACATTTATATAATTTAGTGCTTTACTTCTTGCGACAAGATATATATAGTATTTAAAAGAACTATTTTCTCTCATTTGGTGTTGTATAACATATATAAAGGTTTCTTGTGCTATATCCTCTGCTTTTTGATAGTCTTTTACTATGTTATAAATAAAATATTCAATTTTATTTTTGTATTTGTTATAAAGTATTTCAAATGCTTCTTTTTCTCCATTCAAATAATCATTGTACAATTTTTTATCTAAATCTTTCTCCATTTTTTACCTGCTTTCATTTATATATAACAGTAACTTTAAATAAAGTTTCAAAATTTTTATAATATATAATATAAAAGCAAGTGGGTACTAGTCACTTGCTTATTTAATCATCATTTGTAGAATCTCCAATTTAATTAGATTTCATCAAAAATTTTCTTAATTTCGTCATTATAATAAATAGCTCCGCAAGGTCTAATTTCATCACCAATTTTTACCTGAACATTCATATTATTCTTATCGCCAGAAAAATACTTAATAGCACATCTCAATTTATCCTTTTGTTCCTCAGTAAAATCAGTAATATCAAAAGTTACTACATTAAGCTTTTCATCCCCAAAATCCCTAATTTCATTAGCAATTATTGTTGGTTCTTGATCATCTCTAATACTCAAACGGCCATCAACAACAACAATATTTTCTTCTATTAGGCTTCTTCCTGCTTCTATAACAGCATTTTCAAATGCAATTATTTCAACAGCTCCATACAAATCTTCTATTGTAATAAAAGCCATAATTTTATTATTTTTAGTATATTTCTTTTTAATTGATGTTATTATTCCGGCATACTTTACTTTTTGACCATCTACAAATTTAGGCTTACTATTTCTTGCTTGAACATTTGCCATCTCATCTACATTAGTACTATTTTCGGCATTATTTGCTAAACTTTGTTCACTTATTTGTACTAAATCCATACTATTGATATTTGTTGAATGAATAATTTGTTCTCTTAATTTTTCTAGTGGATGTCCTGAAATATAAATTCCTAACATTTCTTTTTCCATTGATAGCATTTCTTTTTCAGGCATTTCTGGATGTTCTTCATATTGATATTTTTGCTTTTCCATTTCTTCTTTTTCTTGTTCTGTACCTAAATCAAACATTGATACTTGACCATTAAAACCTTTTTTCTTTCCACTTTGAATTGTATCCATTATTGCTTCAAAAGATGCTAATAATGTTGCTCTTGTTTGTTCTAATTCGTCAAATACACCTGCTTTTATTAGGCTTTCTACGCATTTTTTGTTTACTTGTGTATCTGCTATTCTTTCACAAAAATCTGTAAAGCTCTTGTATTCTCCATTTTCTTTTCTTTCTGCCACTATATTTTCAACAGGCACTGTTCCTACATTTTTTATTGCTCCAAGTCCAAAACGAATTTTTCCAACCGCTTCTGAATTGTTAACTTCAACTGTAAATTTTTCAAAACTTTTATTTATATCAGGTTTTAAAATTTGAATTCCAAGTCTTTTACATTCATCAATATATTGAGGAGCTTTATCTAAATTTCCTAAATAACTATTTAAAGTTGCAGCCATAAATTCTGCTGGATAGTATGCTTTTAAATATGCTGTTCTGTATGATACAACTGCATAACAAGCAGCATGTGATTTATTAAATGCATATTTTGCGAATTCTGCCATTTCATCAAATATTTTATTTGCTGAAACTTCATCTATTCCATTTCTTACACATCCTGGTACAACTATGTTTCCATCTTCGCCAACTTGTCCATGTATAAATACTTCTCTCTCTTTTGCCATAACATCAAGTTTTTTCTTTCCCATTGCCCTACGAACTAAGTCCGCTCTTCCTAGTGAATATCCTGCTAAGTCTCTAACTATTTGCATAACTTGCTCTTGGTAAACCATACATCCATATGTTACATTTAATATTGGTTCTAGGCTTGGGTGTGTGTATTCATTGTGACCTGGATTTTGTTTTCCTCTGATATATCTTGGTATTTGATCCATAGGTCCAGGTCTATATAAAGAAACACCTGCTATTAAATCTTCCAAACAGTCTGGTTTCAATTCTTTCATAAAATTTGTCATACCTTGTGATTCAAATTGGAATATTCCTGATGTATTTCCATCTTGCCATAATTTATATACTTTTGGGTCTGACATATCGTGGTCAAATTCCACATCGACTCCATGATTTTCTTTAACCATTTCTATTGTATTTTGAATAACTGTCAAGTTTCTTAGACCTAAAAAGTCCATTTTTAAAAGCCCTAATTCTTCAAGTGTTGTCATTATGTATTGAGTGTTGATTTGTCCATCTCTTACATAAAGTGGTACATATGTGTCTACTGGGTCTTTTGTTATAACAACTCCACATGCGTGTGTTGATGCCTGTCTTGGCATTCCTTCAAGTCCCATTGCTATATCTAATATTTTTCTTGTTTGTTCATCTGTGTCATATCTATCTTTTAATTCTTTGTTCTGCTCTAATGCTTTTTTTATTGTAATATGAATTTCATTTGGTATCATTTTGGCTAAGGCATCAGCTTCTGAATATGGATAGTCTAAAACTCTTGCTACATCTCTTATTACCATTTTTGCAGCCATTGTTCCAAATGTAATTATTTGTGATACATGGTCATGTCCATATTTTCTGGCTACATAGTCTATAACTTCTTGCCTTCTTTCATCTGAAAAGTCAACATCAAAATCGGGCATGCTTATTCTTTCTGGGTTCAAAAATCTTTCAAATAGTAATCCATATTTTATTGGGTCAATATCTGTAATTTCAATTGCATATGCCAAAATAGAGCCTGCACCTGAACCTCTTCCTGGTCCTACTGGTATTCCATTTGTTTTTGCATAATGTATAAAATCCCATACTATTAGGTAATAATCAACATATCCCATTTTCTTGATTATTCCTAATTCATATTCAGCTCTTTTTTGTATCTCTTCTGATAAATTTTTTCCATACCTTTTTTCTAATCCTTTGTCACATAGCTCTTTTAAGAAATCGTAATGTGTTGGATATTCTGGTGGTACATCATAGTTTGGCAATATTGTGTGTCCAAATTCAAATTCAACATTACATTGCTCTGCTATTTTTACAGTATTTTCAATTGCATCTGGAAATGCTTTAAAATATTCTGACATCTCTTCTGGTGATTTTACATATAGCTCATCTGTGTCAAATTTCATTCTATCTTCGTCACTCATTCTTTTTCCAGTTTGGATACATAATAAAACTTCGTGGTTGTAGGCATCTTCTCTTTTTAAATAGTGTGCGTCATTTGTTGCAACTAATGGAATATTAAGTTTTCTTGCTAATTGAACTAGTTTTTGATTTGCTAAAACTTGTTCTCTTATTCCATTGTTTTGAATTTCTATGTAGTAATCATCTCCAAAAACTTTTTTGTGCCATAGTGCTATTTCTTCTGCTCTTTCTGTTTGATTCATTAATAAGGCTTGGTTGACTTCTCCTGCTAAACATGCACTTAGACATATTAGTCCTTCATGATATTGTTCTAGTATTTCTCTGTCTATACGTGGTTTATAATAATATCCATCAACAAAACTTAGGGAAACTAATTTGCTTAAATTTTTGTATCCTTCATTGTTTTTTGCAAGTAAAATCAAATGGTAATAGTGGTTGTCTATTCCTGGTTCTTTTTGTAGTCTTGAACGTGGTGCTACATAGACTTCACATCCTATTATTGGTTTTATTCCTTCTTTTTTACATGCTTTATAAAAGTCAATTGCTCCGAACATTACTCCATGGTCTGTTATTGCTATTGAGTCCATTCCTAATTCTTTTGCTCTTACTGGTAAGTCTTTTATTCTGTTTGCTCCGTCTAATAAACTGAATTCACTGTGTATATGTAAGTGTACAAATTTTGACATTTTTTTCTCCATTCACTTCATTTTTTTGTATTATATTATCTTTTTTCATTAAAGTCAATGAACATCATCAAAAAGGCTTACAGTTTAGTAAGAATCTTTTTTATGGTATCGCTACCTGTATGTTTTTGAAATTTGAACCGTTTGATTGGA
>FR901954.1:50365-56402 GCA_000438255.1 Clostridium sp. CAG:389 | reverse complement strand
ATAAAAAAAATACATAAAAATTTACAGAAACATCATATTTTATTTGAAATTTTAACTAAAATATGGTATACTCTTAACATCAATGTTCACTAACAGGGGGAAAATAAAAATGAATAAAAAGAGAATATTAACAGGAGACAGACCAACAGGAAAGTTACACATAGGACATTATTTTGGATCACTAAAAACAAGAGTAGAAATGCAAGACAATCCAGAATATGATCAATATATATTAATAGCAGATGTACAAGCACTTACAGACAATTTCAATAACCCAGAAAAAGTAAGAAAAAATGTAAGAGAAGTAGCAATGGATTACTTATCAGTAGGAATAGATCCTAAAAAAACAACAATATATATACAATCAATGATACCAGAAACAGCAGAATTAACAGTATTCTATTCAAATTTAGTAACAATAGCAAGATTAGAAAGAAACCCAACAGTAAAAACAGAAATAGCACAAAAAAGAGATATCTTTGGAGAAAGTGTAACATATGGATTCTTAGGATATCCAGTAAGCCAAGCAGCAGACATAACAACGTTTGAAGGAGAATTAGTTCCAGTAGGAGAAGACCAATTACCTCTAATTGAACAATGTAGAGAAATAGTAAGAAAATTTAACAGTATATATGGAGAAGGCGTATTAAAAGAGCCCAAAGCAGTATTATCAAATTCAAAAAGAATAAAAGGATTAGACGGAAACGAAAAAATGGGCAAATCATTAGGAAATGCAATATACCTATCAGATAACGAAGAAGAAATAACAAGAAAAGTAATGGGAGCAGTAACAGACCCAGCAAGAATAAAAAAAGATGACCCAGGAAATCCTGATATATGTATGGTTGCATATTATCATAATTTATTCACAAAACCAGAAGACGTCAAAACAATATGTGAAGAATGTAAAGCTGGAAAACGTGGTTGTGTAGCATGTAAAAAACAACTTGCAAAAAATATAATTGAAGAATTAAGACCAATTAGAGAAAAAAGAGCATATTATGAAGCTCATCCAGAAGAAGTCGATAAAATTCTAATGGAAGGCACTGAAAAGGCAAGAAAAGTTGCTAAAGAAACAATGAAAAAAGTAAAAAAAGCAATGATGCTAGATTATTTTATTTAATATAGGAGGAAATATGGGAGTATTTAGCAAAATAAAAGAAATGATAAGAAGAAGTAGAACACCTAAATTAGAAGAAGGAAATCAACAAAATGGAGAAAATAGCAAGAGATTACAAGAAACATATACGATACAACTTTCTAGCAATCAAAGTCTTATGATTACAGCAATACAAAAAGGAGAAAGAATGCAATATAGTAATGGTGAAATTACAGATTTAATGATAGCAAAAGTTATCAAATATAAAAATGGAGAACACATATCATCTCTTAATCAAGAAAGTGTTGCATTTGAAATACCTAGTGGGACACCGATAGATGATATTGTGTTGAATAAAATAAGTCAATATTATATGTATGAGAGAAATATGCCAGATAATAATAAGAATTGTATGTATCTAGGAAAACTATCACATGATCCATATGATTTAGGAAACAATAATAAAAGTGCGTATGTTGAAAAGTATATAAATGAAAAAATTGCACCTCAAATTGAAAGAGAAAAACAAGAACAAATACAAAGTCAACTAAGAAGTTATAGAGAAACACAGGAAAGAGACGCTAGAAAACAAAGAGAATTTGTAGCAGGAATGCAAGAAGAATATAAAGAATATGTACAACAACAAAATGAAATAAAAAACCAAAGAATTAAAAATCCATATTTAAACCAAATTGGTGAAGAATATGTTTCAAAAGATGGAATGAGATATAAAGACTATGAAGGTATAAATATTCTAAATGGCGATTTTTTAAGATTAAGGAAAATGAATAAAGTAGGGAAGGATATAAATACAGGAACATATGTCTATACAGGATATGTTTCAACAACTGCAAATGAGAATAGTGCGGAAATTTTATCAAAAGACATAACACCAGAAGGAATACCTATCTGTTTTACAACAGATAGAAAGATTGAAGAAATTATGCAATCAGAAGATCCAAAGGATAAGGTAACTTTACTATCATTACTATCAGAAAAATCGTTAGATTACGAAAATAATAATGGATATTTAAATTATATTGGTAAGATTGATAGATATAATAGAATAGATAGAAATTTAGCAGAAACATCAGAAATAATACAATCAACTGTAACAAGAGTGCAACAAAATTTTTATAAACAAAGAATTCAAGAAACACAAAAACAAATGTAATTATGGACAACGATGAAAGAATAGTTCAAGATTTGACAGACAAAATTTTGAAAAAATTTTGGATGACGATGAGTGAGCAGTCCAAGATTTGGCAGACAAAATTTAAAAAATTTTGGATGACGATGAGTGAGCAAAGCGAACGAAAGGAGAGATAAATGTTTACAGATTATACAAAAATAATAATTAAATCAGGAAACGGAGGAAACGGAGCAGCAACATTCAGAAGAGAAAAATATGTAGCAGCAGGAGGACCTGATGGAGGAGACGGAGGAAATGGAGGAAACATCTATTTCCAAGTAGACAAAGACAAAAATACATTAATCGATTTTAGATACAGTAAAAAATTTAAAGCAAAAGACGGTGAAAACGGAAGCGGAAGTCGCTGTAACGGAAAATATGGAGAAGATTTATACATCAAAGTACCAATAGGAACAGTCGTAAAAGATGCTGAAACAGGAAAAGTCGTTGCAGATTTATCTAAACCATACCAAACAGAACTAATATTAAAAGGAGGCAGAGGAGGTAGAGGAAACTCACACTTTGCAACTCCAACAAGACAAGCTCCTAGATTTTCAGAAGACGGAGAAAAAGGAGAAGAAAAAGAATTAATATTAGAATTAAAACTATTAGCTGATGTAGGTCTACTAGGATTTCCAAACGTAGGAAAATCAACATTTTTATCAACAGTAACAGATGCAAGACCTAAAATTGCAAACTATCACTTTACAACAATAAATCCAAATTTAGGAGTAGTAAAAACTAAAAACGGAGATGGATTTGTAATTGCCGATATACCTGGAATTATAGAAGGAGCAAGTGAAGGAGTAGGACTTGGAATTCAATTTTTAAGACATGTTGAGAGAACAAGACTGCTATTACACTTTATTGATGTGTCAGGGCAAGAAGGAAGAGACCCAATTGAAGATTATTACACTATAAATCAAGAACTTGCTAAATATAGCGAGAAGTTGGTAAAACGAAAACAGATATTAGTTGCTACTAAAATTGATAGTATGCAAGATGAGACAAACTTAAAAAAATTAG
Organism: Clostridium sp. CAG:389; assembly: GCA_000438255.1. Taxonomy (GTDB): domain Bacteria; phylum Bacillota; class Clostridia; order TANB77; family CAG-508; genus CAG-269. The sequence continues at coordinate 53,085 of FR901954.1, read as the reverse complement.
AAGAATTAGCCAAAAAAGAAAAATTAGAACTATTTAAAATATCATCAGTTACAGGAGAAGGTGTAGAACAATTAATCGACCATGTAACAGAAGTTCTAAAAACTTTACCAAAAGAAGAATTGGTTGAAATTGAAGACAGAGTAGTATATACACTACAAGATAAAGAACAAGAATGGGAAGCATATGAAGAAGATGGTATTTTCTATGTTAAAGGAAGAGCTGTTGATAGACTCATGGGTAGAATTAATATTGAAGATAATGAGTCTATGTATTATTTCCAAAAATGTTTAAAAAATATGGGAATTGAAGAAAAATTAAAAGAACTTGGAATATGTGAAGGTGATACTGTTAAGATTTCTGATTGGGAACTTGAATGGTATGAATAAGTTTTTAAATATATAATAAAAAAAGGAGAAAAGTAAAATGAGCGAAAATAATAACAATAACGAAGTAGAAGAATTAGATATAAACCATCTAATGCAAATAAGAAGAGATAAATTAAAGGAATTACAAGAAGAAGGAAAAGACCCATTTGAAATAACAAAATTTAATAGAACAAATACAGCAGGAGAAATAAAAGCAAACTATGATAAATTTGCTGAAAAAGATGTAACAGTTGCTGGAAGAATTATAGCAAAAAGAATAATGGGAAAAGCATCATTCTGTACAATACAAGATAGTGATGAAAAAATTCAAAGTTATGTAAGTATAAATGATTTAGGAGAAGAAAGCTACAAAGCATTTAAAACATACGATATTGGTGATATTATTGGAATTACAGGTTTTGTATTTAAAACAAGAACAGAAGAAATTTCTGTACATGCAAAAGAAGTAACATTACTTTCTAAATCATTAAGACCATTACCTGAGAAATTCCATGGATTAAAAGATCCAGATTTAAGATATAGACAAAGATATGTTGATTTAATAATGAATCCAGAAGTTAAGAAAACTTTTGAAACAAGAAGTAAAATAATTTCAGAAATTAGAAGAATATTAGATGAAAAAGGATATTTAGAAGTTGAAACACCAATATTAAACACAATATCAGGTGGAGCAACAGCTAAACCATTTATAACACACCACAATGCATTAGATTTACCAATGTATTTAAGAATTGCAACAGAGCTAAACTTAAAAAGACTAATAGTTGGAGGATATGACAAAGTATATGAAATGGGAAGAATATTCAGAAATGAAGGAATGGATATTAGACACAACCCTGAATTTACATCAATAGAATTATATGCAGCATATGAAGATTACAATGATATGATGGATATAACAGAAGAAATATTTACAAAATGTGCTATGAAAGTTTTAGGAACAACAAAAATAACATATCAAGGACAAGATATTGATTTAACACCAGGTTGGAAGAGAATTACTATGATAGATAGTATCAAAGAAGCTTGCGGAGTCGACTTCAATGAAATTAATTCAGATGAAGAAGCAGTAAAACTAGCAAAAGAAAGAGGAATAGAAATTCCTGACCCAACAAAAGAAACAAGAGGAGATGTAATTAGTTTATTCTTTGATGAATATGTAGAAAAAACATTAATACAACCAACATTTATATATGACTATCCAGTAGAAATTTCACCACTTGCAAAAAGAAGTCCAAAAGATCCAAGATTAACAGAAAGATTTGAAATATTTATTGGTGGTAGAGAATATGGAAATGCATTCTCGGAATTAAATGACCCAATTGACCAATATGAAAGATTTAAGAAACAAGTTGAAGCTAGAAATGCTGGTGATGAGGAAGCTGGTATGATGGACGAAGACTTTATCCAAGCTCTTGAATATGGTATGCCTCCAACAGGTGGTTTAGGAATAGGTATTGATAGATTAGTAATGCTATTAACAGATGCTGCATCAATTAGAGATGTATTGCTATTCCCAACAATGAAACCACTAAACTAAGGAGGTTTCAAAAATGGCAAAAGTTCTTATTGCAGAAGATGAAAAAAAAACAAAAAAATTTATAAAGAAAAATTTAAAATGGATTATATTATTTATTTGTTTAATTGGATTCTTGGCATTAGCAGAAGACGTATTTAATAAAGAAATAATGAATGGAGATATAATCAGTTACAAAATAATATCAACATTTTTAATATCAGATTTTACAACACCAATAGCAAAATTTATAACTAATTTTGGAGGTGCAATATTTTTATTAGTATTGGCAATTACTTTATTTATACTAATAAAAAATAAGAAGATAGGATTTTCTATATTTTTAAATTTAGTGATAATTACAATGTTAAATCAATTACTAAAAAGAATATTACAAAGACCCAGACCAACAGAATTTAGAATAATTGAGGAAACAGGATACAGTTTTCCATCAGGTCATTCTATGATAAGTATGGCTTTCTATGGTTATTTGATATATTTAATTTATAAATATGTAAAAAATAAGTACGTGAAATGGATTTCCATTATAATATTAAGTATTTTGATATGTTCTATCGGAATAAGTAGAATTTATCTAGGAGTTCATTATACTAGTGATGTTTTAGGTGGATTTTTTATATCTATATCATATTTAGTTATATATATAAGTTTAGTTAATAGACTTTTGAAATAGTATTAAAAGTTAAATTTTGTCGAACGATTTTTCTTGATTTTTCAACAAAATCATGATAATATGATGCCATGCAATTTAATTAAAATAAGAAGAACTACTTGAAAAATAGTAGTTCTTTTTATAT
>FR901954.1:18875-50335 GCA_000438255.1 Clostridium sp. CAG:389 | reverse complement strand
TAATACAGATAAAAAATTGATATATAATTATTATATAATTAAAATTAAGATGAGGGAAAAAATGAAAAAGATAGTTTTAATAATAAACATATTAATAATAACATGCATTAATTTAGTATCATATGCAGGAGAAGAAAACAACACAATAGAAATAAAAACAAACAAAGAACAAATAAAAAAAGGTGAAGAAATAGAAATAAGTATAAAAATACCAAACACAGAAAGTCCACTATACACATACAGTGGAGAACTAGAATATGACCAAGCAGCCTTTGAAAACATAACAAAAGAAAACTTCAACACAGAAAACTCTTGGGAAAACCTAGAATACAACGAGCAAAATGGAAAATTCATTTTAACAAATAATAAAAGCAACGGAAATGAAGAAATACTAAAAATTAAACTATTATGTAAAAGTGATAAAGAAAGCACTGACACAAAAATAGATATCAAAAATTTAAAAACAGTAAATGAAGAGCAAAACGCAGAAATAACAACATTAAGTTCTAAACAAATAGACATAAAAATTAAGAACGATAAAGAACAAAAAAATGACAATACAAATGATACAGAAAACACAGACAAAAATCAAGACGAGAATAACGAAAACACAGACAAAAACAAAGACAAAAGTGACGAAAATACGAATAAAGAAGAACAAAAAGACAACATTTTAAACGGAATATGGCCATTTGCAGGAAAGCAATCACCAGAAATATTAATATTTTTTATAATAATAGTTGCAATAATATCAATATGTATACTAATAAGATATAAAAAAATAAACAAAACACTTTTAGTAGTATTATTAGCATTTGCAATAACAAACAATATATATTCAAATGTAATTCAAGCAAATAACAGTCAAAAGGGAGACATTAATTTAGACGGAAAAATAAACGAAAATGACATACAATTATTAGAAAAGCACTTAATAGATATAGAGAAAATATCAAAAGACAAACAAGAAAATGCAGATATTTACGAAGACAATACCATTAACCTATTAGATTTACACTATTTAATAAAAAATATAAATAACAAAACAGATAATGACAATACTCCACAATATAACTTTGAACAAATTACACCAATAGATAGCAAAGTAACATATGAACCAGTATTAATGACAAATCAGAAAATGAAAGAATATGGAATAACAGGAGCAGGAAGCCAATGGCCAGTATCATTAGAAACATCAAATGACGGAAGTTTAATGTTATATGGAATAGATGTAGCAGGACTATACAAATCAACAGACCATGGAAAAAGCTGGACAAGAGCAAACTCAGGTCTAACATCTCCGGGAGCAGGAATGTTCGCAATAGACCCTCATAATAACAACCATGTTGCAACATTAGGACTAAGTCAGTACTCAAATGTTGGTGGAATACACATAAGTTATGACCAAGCAGAAACTTGGAACAAAACTCTAAAAATAGGAATTAAAGGATATAGATATTTATGGGATGGACTAGAGTTTGACCCAACAAGTTATGACGCAGACAAAAATTACTCAACAGACCTATATTTTTCAACACCATATAAAAGAGATACTCAAATAAGAACAAAACCTTCAGATTATAGACTAATAACATCATTAAAAGAAGATGAAGTTGGATTATACAAATCAGATGATTGCGGAGAAACCTTTTCTTTAATAATAAATGATCCAAAAGTAGCAGACGGAATCATTAGATTTACAGATGATGGAAAACTATATATAGGAAATCAATATGGATTGTTTTTGATAAATACACAAACAAATGAAATAGAAAAAGAATACGCAGAATTTAGCAATGACCCTAACACATCTGTTGAATCATCAACAAAAGGAGTAACAGGACTAGACGTTGTAGGAAATGTAATTTATGTTCAAACATGGGACGGAATTTATACACTTGAAAATGACACAATTACAAAAATAACAAATGAAAACTATGATACAAGATGGCCACAAATGTTAACAGTATCAAAATCAAATCCTAATCATATGGTATATGAATTTAGAGGAAGTGTGACAAATTACTTTACAACATTAGTAAATGTTACATTTGATGGAGGAAAAACTTGGCAAATTTCACAAGCAAATCTTGATACAACATTTTATTATAATGTAAATTTTGCATCAAGAGAAAAAGCATTTATCATAGACCCAAGTGATGACACAAATGTTATTACATTAGGAGGAGATAATGTTTTCAGAAGTAGTGACGGAGGACTTAACTTTGTACAAGCAAGCGGAATATCAAATATGATGCAAGGTGGAAAATTCCAGTTTAATTATTACAATCCAGATTTAATATTATTATCAGCACAAGATTATGCAGGAGTAATATCAACAGACGGAGGAAAAACGTTTACAAATTTAGTAATGAATAAAGGCAATTTCTATGGCGGATTTGCAGCAGATGAAGACACAATATATGGTTTTGCAAATTCATCATGGGGTGGAGGAACACTAACATATACACATGATGGTGGAAAAACATGGACAGATACTGGACTAAAAGCAAAATATGAAGAATCATCTACGTACTACTCATCATTACAATCTATAACTGATTCAAATGTATTATTTGCACAAGAGTATTATTCAAAAGATAAGGGTTATACATGGCAAGAGATGAATGGATGTGTAGCAGTATACACATATAATTATACTGGTAAAAAAGAATTATATGGAGCAAATAAAGATGGACACGTAGTAGTTTCATATGATAATGGAGATACTTGGGAATTAGTTACAAAAAATAAATTTAGTAGTAGCTCAATATCAGAAAAAATATATGATTTAGCTTATGATCATGTTAATAATTATATGTACATTATTGATAGAGAAACTTATAGCTGGGGCGGAATAGAAAGAATTTATAAATATGACATTAATAATGATAAATGCACTAGAATTGATGTTCCAAGAGATACTGAAAGAGGATTTATGAGAATAAGATCAATAGCTGTTGACCCTAAGTCTACATCAGTAGTGTATGTTGGTGGGGCTGGAGATTATTTCTCAGCATCAACAGGTTTACTTAGAAGTGTTGATGGTGGAGATACATGGAGAGTTTTAACAACAGCTAATAATCCTAATTATGAAGAATGGGCAACTAATAAAGGTGGATATGAGGTTTCTTGCATAGGTATTGAACCTAGAACAGGAAAAGTATGGTTGGCTTCTGGGTGCTATGGATATTCAACAATTAATCCACCATATCAGCAATAAATAAGAAAGAAGACGATACTAAAATGGAAAAAAAGACTATATACTTAAAAGAAGAGCAAATAGATGAAACAAAAATCGAAGAAATAGCAAATGCAATAAAAGAAGGAAAATTAATAATTTTTCCAACAGATACAGTTTATGGTATAGGAACTAATGCGTATAATGAAGAAGCATGTAAAAAAATATACGAAATAAAAGGAAGACCAAGTTGTAAGCCATTAATTATACTAATTTCAGACATATCCATAATAGAAGATTTAGTAGAAAATATAAGTCCAACAGAACAAAAAATAATAGAAAAATTCTGGCCAGGACCTCTAACAATGAAATTCAAAAAAAGAAAAGGCATTTTACCAGACATAATATCAGCAGGAGACGAATATGTCAGAATAAGGCTAATAAAAAATGGACTTATATATAAGATTATTGAAAAAGCAGAAGTACCAGTAGTGGCTCCAAGTGCAAACATTTCTGGACATCCAACTGGAATAAAGATAAACAATATTATTAAAGAATTAGGAGGAAAAGTTGATTATATATTAGATTGTGGAGACTATAAAAGTGACGAACCATCAACAATTGTACAAGTGGAAGATGAAAAAGTAGTTGTAATAAGAGAAGGAAAGATAAAGAGAGAAGAGTTGGAACTAAGCTAATACAATTATAGAAAATAAAATGAACGATTATCTTAAATCACATATATATTTATCCTGAATATGAAAGTATAAAAGAAGTAGTTTTAAAAAATAATATTCCATTAAAAGAATTGTATAAGCTTGAGGAGTTTAACAAAAATAAATAATATTAAAATATTCTATATATTTAATTAATTTGTAATAAAAAAGGGAGGAAATAAAATAATGAAAATTTATCCAAAAACAAATGAAATGTTAGAAGGAATAGAAAATTTAGAAGAAGCAATAAAAAAATATAAAGGAATAGAAATACAATATTTTGCAAAATCAAAAAGTGAAATTGTAGACTTTGAAATAACAAAACCCATAGAAAGTCTTTTGAAAAAATATCCACAAATAGAAGAAATAACAATACATCCACCATTATGTGACTATGAACTTGAAGTAGTATTATTAAAAGACAAGAATATATTTTTAAATCAAATAAAAGAAATAGTAAAACTATCTAAAAAATATAAAATAAAAATAAACATAGTACAACATACAAGATTACTAATGAGTCAAGCAAAATTATCAATAATTCCTGTATTAGAAAAAGCAAAGAAAATAATGAAAGGCACAAATACAAAAATAGTTTTCGAAAATATTTATATGATGGAAGAACAAAAAGACTGTACTGTAATAAATCTTTGTGAATACTTAAATAGTGAAAATATGAAAGTTTGTATAGATATGTGCCATTTATACTGCCAAGCACATATTTATAAGAAAAACATAGAAGAATTTTTAGAGAAATATTTAGATAAAGAAAAATGTAAGAGACAAGTATACCAAATCCATTTTGCATACACAGCAAATGAAGATGGATATATAGACAGAAGAACACATGCAATAATGCATCCTGATCAAGAAACATTAAATTATGATGCAAACTTACTATGTGAATACGGAATGAAAGATTGTAATTGGGTAACAGAAGTATCTGAAAAAGATTATAAAACAAGAGAAGATGAAGCAAATGAAATAAAAATGTTATCAGAATATATAGAAAAAAACAATATTTAAAAAATATTGTTTTTTTAATAAATTTTTAAAAAGTCACTTAAAAGTCACTTTCAAAAAGTATACTGAAAATGTCAAAAGAAAATGGCAAAAATAAAAGGAGGAAAGAATATGGAAATTTTAAAAGTTGAAAACTTAAACAAAACATATGGAAAAGGAGAAAATCAAGTAAAAGCAGTAGACAATATATCATTTTCAGTAGAAAAAGGAGAATTTGTTGCAATAATAGGAGCGAGTGGAAGCGGAAAATCTACACTATTACACCTAATTGGGGGAGTAGACAGACCAACATCAGGAAAAGTTTTTATAGATGGAAAAGATATCTACACATTAAATGATGACAATCTAGCAATATTTAGAAGAAGACAAATAGGTCTAATTTATCAATTTTACAACTTGATACCAGTCTTAAATGTTGTAGAAAATATTACTCTACCAACAAAATTAGACGGAAGAGAAACAAATGAGCAAAGATTAAATGATTTATTAAAAACACTAGGACTTGAAAAAAGAAAGTACAATTTGCCAAATCAATTATCAGGAGGACAACAACAAAGAGTATCTATTGGTAGAGCAATGATGAATGAACCTGCATTAATGCTTGCAGATGAGCCAACAGGAAACTTAGATTCAAAAGCAAGTGAAGAAATTATTTCATTATTAAGACTTTCAAATAAAAAATACAACCAAACAGTCATAGTAATAACACATGACGAAAAAATCGCATTAGAAGCAGATAGAGTTATAACAATTGATGACGGGAAAATAATAAAAGATGAAAGGAACGGAAAATAATGAAAGTTTTAAATGAATTAAGTGTAAAAGATTTAAAGCTAAATAAAAAAAGGTCCATAGTAATTATAATTGGAATAATTTTATCAACAGCTTTAATCTGTGGAGTTGCAGGGCTAGTAACAAGTTTTCAAAAAACATTTGTAGAAACGGCTAAAAAGAATCAAGGAAATTATCACACAATTTTTTATGATGTTCCAAAAGATGAACTTAAATATATAGAAGAAAATAGAGGATTAAAAGATTACTATTTATCAGAAGGAATAGGATATAGTTATCTTCCAAATGTAACTGTAACAACATCAACTGGAGCAGAAGAAAAACCATATGTTAATATAATTGCGATGGATAACAAGTTTTTAAATAATATGGCAATAGAACTAAAAGATGGTAGATTACCTGAAAATGATGAGGAGATTGTTGTTTCAGCTAGAATAAATCAAAAATTTAAAACAAATTATAAAGTTGGAGATACTATAACTTTAAATGTTGGAGAATTAAAAGAAGATTTAAGTGATACAAATGAAATTATAAATACAACACCAAAAACATATAAAATAGTTGGAATTATAAACAGACCAACAACAACAATTGAACCATATGAAGCTGAATGGTTTACTGTTATCACAAAAATGCAAACAATAAAGAAACAAGCAAATATAGCAGTTTTATATACAAACCCATATGACTATAAGAAAAATACAGAATATATAAACAAAATGGTAGAAGTAAAAGTTGGAGAAAACGTAGATAAATCAGAATTAACAATATTTAATGGACTAGATAAATTTTATAAAAGTTATAAATATAAAATTGAAATAAACAAAGATTTGTTATCATATGAAGGCGCAAGCCTAGATGATGAAACACTAAAAACAATTTATGGATTAGGAGCATTCATAATGGGAATTGTTTTAGTATCAAGTGTATTTGTTATTAGAAATGGATTTGCAATATCAATTACAGAAAGACTAAAACAATATGGAATGCTTTCAAGTATAGGAGCAACAAAAAAACAAATCAAAAAAAGCGTTTACTTTGAAGGATTTATATTAGGAATTATAGGAATTCCATTGGGAATTTTAAGTGGAGTATTTGCAATTTATATATTAGTCAATGTCGTAAATTACATATTAAAAGACTATGTTTCAAGTGGATCGTTATTAACATATAGCATGTCTTGGGTAGCAATAGTTGTAAGTGTAATTGTATCAATTGTAACAATATGGCTATCTTGCAGAAAGTCAGCTAAAAAAGCATCAAAAATAACACCAATCGAAGCAATAAGAAGTTCAGAAGATGTAAAACTAAAAGCTAAAAAAATAAAATGTCCAAAAATCATAACAAAAATATTTAAAACAGGTGGAGAAATAGCATACAAAAACTTAAAAAGAAGCAAGAAAAAATATAGAACAACAGTAATATCTATAATTGTAAGTGTAGTAATATTTATTGCAATATCAAGCTTTATACAATATGGATTCAAAATGTCAAGCTCATATTACACAGAAAAAAATTATAATTATGTAGTATATGCATATACAACTGCATCAAATAAAAATAAAGAAGAATTTGCAAAAGAACAAGCAAAAAATTATAAAATGCTAACAGACATATCAAATTTACCAGATATAGGAGAATTTTCTATTAACAAGACAAATGTTTTTGAAATAAATATGGATGAAAAACATGAATCAGAATTAACTGATTACGGAAAAGATGTAAAAGCAAGATATGAAGAGTCAGAGGAAGACGGAGAAAAAATAGATACAATAAATGTTATTTCATTGAGCAAAGATGTATATAAAAGATATTTGAAAAAAATAGGTGGAAATTATGAAACATATAAAGAAGGTGCAATTTTAATTGATAATAACATCACTTATGATGAAAAAGGAAAAAGAATTCAAGGCAGTATGTATATTTGGAAAAAAGGTGATACTGTTACAGGGAAAATAAATGATAAAGAGTATAATATAAAAATAGTAGCAAAAACAGAAGAAAGACCAAATGGAGTTGAAAATTTATATAATACTCACGCATATTTTATAGTTAGTGAAGAATTTATAAATAAAACAGGATATATATCAGCATCTTTATATACGCAATCAAATGACACAGAGAAATTAGATAAAGAAATAGAACAATATAAAAAGGAAAACAATCTTACAAATTCTAATTTAAATACATTTAATATGGAAGAATCAATAAAAGCAGAAAATGCAATTGTATTAGTTATTTCAATATTCTTATATGGATTTATTGGTGTAATTACTTTGATTGGAATAACAAATATATTTAATACTATAACAACAAATATGAATTTAAGAAAAAAAGAGTTTGCAATGCTTAAATCAATAGGTATGACTAAAAAAGAATTTAATAGAATGATTAGATTAGAAAGTATTTTCTATGGTGTCAAATCTTTGATTATAGGTATACCAATTGGAATTGCATTGTCATATGGTATGTATAAAGTGTTTAAAAATAGTATGGAAATGGAATATGTTCTACCATATAAAGCTATTGCAGTTGCTGTGATATTTGTAGCTGTTATCATTGGTATTATTATGAAATATTCTATGAGTAAGATTAATAAACAAAATATTATTGAGACTATTAGAAATGATAATATATAATTGGTTAAAAGTCTATTATTCAGTAATGATTAATAGACTTTTTATAGATTTTAGATATTGAAACAAAACAAAACTTATGATATATTGATATAGAAAAAATAGGAGGAACACATGCTATATTTGAAATAATAATATAGCATAAAAATAAAAAATGTACTATACATATATGATAAGATGTGAAGACAATTCAATTTACACAGGAATGACAAATGATTTAGAAAAAAGATTAAAAGAACATAAAAGCAAAAGTAAAAATGGAGCAAAATACACAAAATCACATAATGCAATAAAAATAGAAGCAGCATGGAAAAGCAAAGATAAATCACTAGCATGTAAATTAGAATATCAAATAAAAAATTTAACCAAAAATCAAAAAGAAAACCTAATAAAAGGAGAAAAACTATCAATATATTTACACGGAAAAGTAGATTGTAGACGATACAGAAAATGTATTTGAACCAATTAAGCAACATCACAATTGATTGAAAATGATATAGAAGGAGAAAAAATAATGCCAAACTGGACTAATGAGCAAAAACAAGCAATATATGAAAAAAACTCAAACCTATTAGTAGCCGCAGCTGCTGGAAGCCGGGAAAACAGCAGTACTAGTAGAAAGGATAATAAACAAAGCAATAAATGAAAATATAGATATAGACAAATTACTTGTAGTAACATTTACAAATGCAGCAGCATCAGAGATGAGAGAAAGAGTACTAAATGCAATATATAAAAAGCTAGATGAAGAACCAGAAAATGAAAATTTACAAAGACAAATAACATTATTAAATATGGCAAGTATTTGTACAATAGACTCATTTTGTTTAGATGTTGTAAAAAACAATTTTTATGAATTAGAAAATGTATCACCTAATTTCAGAATTGCAGACACACCAGAAATAGAACTTTTAAAACAAGAAATACTAGATGAATTATTTGAGAATAAATATCTTTCAGAAGATAAAGATTTTACAAAACTAGTAAATACATACACAAGTTATAGAGATGACACACCTTTAAAAGAACTAATTTTAAGCATATATAATTACATCAATTCAAGTCCATATCCGCTAAAATGGCTAGATGAAAAAATAGAAATGTTTAATATTGAAAATGAACTAGACAAAGATTTTAGTCAAACTCCTTGGGGAAAAGTATTATTAGAAGAGATAAATGAAAAATTAATTGATGATATTGCAATTCTTACAGATAGTATAGATGGATTAGAATATGAAAAAGATTTAGATGAATTTAAACAAACAATAGAATCAGATATAAAACAATTAACAATATTGCAAGAGAATTTGAACAATTGGGACAAATCATATGAAATAGCGCAAAATATAAAATTTATAACATGGCCAAGAAAAAAAGTAGAATCAGAAATAAAAGATGAAATAAAAAAGATAAGAGATAATGTAAAAAAGAAATTCAACAAAAAATTAGAAAAAATATTTGTATCAGATTCAAAGCAATCTAATCAAGATATATTTGATATGTATGATATTTTGAAAAAATTAAAAAATCTAATTATAGAATTTGATGAAATATTTTCAAAGAAAAAAAGAGATAAAAATATAGTTGATTTTACAGATATAGAACATTTTGCATTAAACATTCTAGTAAAAGGAGTAGAAAAAACTACTGATAAAAATGGACTAGCATATGAAAAAATAGTTAAAACAGATGTTGCAAAAAAATATACAGAAAAATTTGAAGAAATAGCAATTGATGAATATCAAGATAGTAATTTGGTTCAAGAATTTATACTTTCATCAATATCAAGAGGAAATAATATGTTTATGGTTGGAGATGTAAAACAAAGTATTTATAGATTTAGACAAGCAATGCCAAAACTATTTTTAGAAAAATACTCTAATTATGAAACAGTTGGAACAGCCTCAAATGATATAAATGGAAGAAAAATCCAATTATTTAAAAATTTTAGAAGTAGAGATAATGTCCTAGACTTTACAAATTTGATTTTTAAAAATATTATGAGCGAAAAGTTAGGCGAAGTTGATTATAATGAAGATGAATATTTAAATTTTGGTGCAGAAGATTATAAAAAAATAAATCAAAGTTTGAGAACAGAAATTGATATAATTGATTTAAAAAAAGAAGAAAATCTAGACATAGAAAACACAGAATATTTAGAAAATGATAATGACACAGAAGAGTTAGAACATTTAGAAAACATAGAAATTGAAGCAAAATATGTAGCAAACAAAATAAAAAAACTAATAGATAGTAAATATCAAGTATATGATAGAAAAAAAGAAAATTTTAGAGACATAACATACAAAGATATAGCAATTTTGTTAAGGTCTACAAAAGACAAAGCAAGTATATATGAGCAAGAATTAATAAAACTGGATATGCCAGTATTTTCAGACAGTAATCAAGAATATTTAGACTCAATAGAAATTCAAACAATAATGAGTTTACTAAAAATAATAGACAATCCAATGCAAGATATACCACTTGTAACAGTATTAAGATCAAATATAGGAAAATTCACAGATAATGAATTAGTAGAAATAAGATTATCAGATAAATATGATAACTTCTATAATTGTATGCAAAAAGCCAAAGTTGATGTAAATTCTCAATTAAAAGAGAAAATAGAACACTTTTTAAATCAAATAGAAACATGGAGAAAAGAACAGGAATATTTAGCGTTAGATGAGTTGATTTGGAAAATTTATTCAGATACAGGATATTACAATTATGTTGGTCTAATGCCAAATGGTAATTTAAGACAAGCAAACTTAAAAATGCTATTTGAAAGAGCAAAAAAATATGAAACAGCAAGTTTCAAGGGATTATACAATTTTATAAACTTTATAGAAAAACTAAAAATAAATTCAGGTGATTTAAGCTCTGCAAAAATAATAGGAGAAAACGATGATGTTATTAGAATAATGAGTATTCACAAAAGTAAAGGACTTGAATTCCCTGTTGTATTTTTGGTAAATACAAATAAACAATTTAATGAACAAGACATTAAGAAAAATCCAGTACTATTACATCAAGAATTAGGAATCGGAGCTAAATATATTAATTATAATGCACAGGTTCAATATGATACTTTAACGAGAGAGGCAATAAAAAATGTTATAAGAAATGAAAACATTTCAGAAGAAATGAGAATATTGTATGTTGCATTAACAAGAGCAAAAGAAAAATTGATTATAACAGGAATATCTAATGATTATGCAAAACAATTAGAAGATATTGAACAACAAAAAAATATTTATGCTAGAAAAGATGGAAAAATAAATCCTATTTTAGTAAAAAAATATAAAACATATTTGGACTGGATATTGCTAGTATATTTGTATGAACAGGCAAATACAGAAGAATTGCTTGAATTAAATAGAATTGAACAAAATAGCATTTTAGAATATAAAATGGAAAATGATGAAAAAGAAAATACTTCACAAAAAGTAATTAAAACATTAAATCAAAAAATAATTGACAAAAACAAAATAAATAAAATTAAAGAACAAATTGAGTATGAATATCCTAATAAATTGGCTATTGATATTCCAACAAAGAGTTCTGTTACCAAAATAAAACAAATGAAAAATAAACAATTGGGTATTGATTTTGAAAATTTAGAGGATGAAGAAAACGTAAGTACTGAGGCTAAAATTATAGCTTTTGAAAAGCCGAAATTTTTACAAGAAGAAAAAGATAACCAAATAACAAATGCACAAAAAGGAACTCTTACACATTTATGCTTACAAAAATTGAAGCCAAAAGAAGAGTATAACTTAGAAAAAATTCAGACATTAATTCAAAATTTAGAAATGAATAAGATTATAACAGAAAAAGAGAGAGAAGCAATAAATCCATATAAAATATTACAATTTACAAAATCAAAAATTTGGGAACAATTAAAAAATGCCAAAGAATATTATCAAGAAAGACCATTTTATATAAATGTTCCGGCAAGCAAAATCTATAATGAAGATATAGAAGAAAATGTACTTGTTCAAGGTATTATAGATTTATATTTTGTAAATGAGATAGGAAATATTGTTTTAGTTGATTATAAGACAGATTATGTTGAAAATGGTAAGGAACTTGAACTTGTAGAAAAATATAAAAATCAATTAGAGTTGTACAAACAAGCTCTTGAAGAGGCTTTAAACACAAAAGTTGATAAAGTTTATATTTATTCTGTTTATTTGGAAAAAGAAATCGAAATTTGACATATATGTTGAAATTTAAACATTTTTTTGTTATAATAACAACATAAAATAATAAAAGGAGAAAACAAATATGGACAGAATGAAAACATTTTTAAAATATGCAATATTTATAATAGCATTTTACATCTTTTCAAACCTATTGATATACTTAAACCTAGAAACAGCATATCAAAACATAGGAAGAAAGGACAACTTGCCACAAATAACAATATACCAAGCACAAGCAACAAAAATAAACGGAAGAATAAAAGGAACAATATACAATGGAAAGGAAAACAAAATAACAAATAAATATTTAAGAATAGACTTATATTCTGAAAGAGATACATATTTAGGAAGCAAATACATTGATGTTTCAACAATGAGAGAAGAAGAAACAAGAAATCTCGAAATATATTTTAAAGTACAAGATGTAGATTATTATGAAATGAAATTTACAGACGAAAAAGAAGAAGGAGAAGTACCAGAAATGCTAAAAGACTTAACAAGAGAACAAGTAGTATGGGGAACATTCTTAACATTTCTAATATTCTGGTAAAAATAAAAAGTAGTCAAGAAACTAAAAAATTGACTACTTTTTTAGTTACGGTTCAATAAAAATAAGAAATAATTGGAATCCTAGTGGTAATATATCAATATTTAAGGTCAAAGACCCAAAGGTAGACCCCAGATATGTTTTTAACTAAAAATATTGATATATTACCACTAGGATTCCAATTTTACTTATTACAGAAGTTATATAACAAGGTTACAGAAATCGTTACAAAAAATGTAACAAAAATGTAACAAAAGAAAAAGACTTAGAGCCAAGCCGACAAAAAAAGACCAAAAAATCTTTTTCATAAAATGTTGCAATTGCAACAGAAAAACTGCCCGGATGATATATAATATGAGCATACTTAAACAAGAGGAGGATATGGAAATGAAAATCATAAAAAGAGATGGGTCAATAGTAGACTACAATCCAGAAAAAATAAGAATAGCAATAAAAAAAGCTAACAATGAAGTATCAAAAAAAGAAAGAGCAACAGAAGCAGAAATTGACGAAATAATAACATATATCGAAGATATGAAAAAATCAAGAATATTAGTTGAAGATATCCAAGACATAATAGAACAAAAATTAATGGCATTAGAAAAATATCAATTAGCAAAAACATATATCACATATAGATACACAAGAGCATTAGTTAGAAAAGCAAATACAACAGACCAATCAATAAAAGAACTAATTGAAGGTGAAAGTGAATACTGGAACAACGAAAACTCTAACAAAAATGCAACAGTTGTAACAACACAAAGAGACTATTTAGCAGGAATAACAAGTACAGACATAACAAGAAGATTTTTATTACCAGAAGACATAGTAAAAGCACATGATGAAGGAATAATTCATTTCCATGATGCAGACTATTTTGCACAAAATGCACTAACAAACTGTGAACTTATAAATCTAGAAGACATGCTACAAAATGGAACAATTATGAATGGCGTTATGATAGAAAAACCACATAGATTTATAACAGCATGTACAATAGCAACACAAATAATTTTAGCAGTAACATCATCAACATATGGTGGAGCAACAATATCATTATCACATTTAGCACCATTTGTAAAAAGTAGTTATAATAAATATTACAAAAAATACAAAGATAGGGGATTAACAGAAAAACAATGTGAAGAATATGCAAAACAAGATACAAGAAAAGAAGTATCAGACGGTGTACAAACATTCAATTATCAAGTTAATTCAATGACAAACACAAATGGACAAGCACCTTTCTTATCAGTATGTATGTACCTAGGTGAAACAGAAGAATATAAAGAAGAATTAGCAATGATTATAGAAGAATTCTTAAAACAAAGAATAGAAGGATTTAAAAACGAAAAAGGCGTATATGTTACACCAGCATTTCCAAAACTATTATATGTATTAGAAGAAGCAAACATAAATGAAAATAGTAAATATTGGTATTTAACACAACTTGCAGCAAAATGTACAGCAAAAAGAATGGTACCAGACTATATATCTGAAAAGAAAATGAAAGAATTAAAAATTGATAAAAATGGAGAAGGACATTGTTATCCATGTATGGGATGTCGTTCATTCCTAACACCATATGTAGACCCAGAAACAAACAAACCAAAATATTATGGAAGATTTAACCAAGGTGTTGTAACATTAAACTTAGTTGATGTTGCATTAACGTCTGGAAAAGACATGAATAAATTCTGGAAAATATATGATGAAAGACTTGAATTATGTCATAGAGCATTACAAGCAAGACATGAAAGATTAAGTAAAGTAACAAGTGATGTTGCACCTATTCTTTGGCAAAATGGAGCACTTGCAAGATTACCAAAAGGAGCACCAATACACCCATTACTACATGGAGGATATTCAACAATTTCACTTGGATATGCAGGATTATATGAATGTGTTAAATACATGACAGATAAAAGCCATACAGATAATGGAAAAGGAAAAGAATTTGCAATAGAAGTAATGAAAAAACTAAATGATAAATGTAAAGAATGGAAAGAAAAAGAAGATATTGATTACAGTGTATATGGATCACCAATTGAATCAACAACATATAAATTTGCAAAATGCTTAAAAGAGAGATTTGGAGTTGTAGAAGGAATAACAGACAGAGATTATATAACAAATTCATATCATGTACCAGTATTTGAAGAAATAGATGCATTCTCTAAATTAAAACTAGAAAGTGAATTTCAACAATTAAGCCCAGGTGGAGCTATATCATATGTAGAAACACCAAATCTACAAGACAACCTAGAAGTAGTTATTCAAATAATCAAATTTATATATGAAAACATTATGTATGCAGAATTAAATACAAAATCAGATTATTGTCAAAAATGTGGATTTGATGGTGAAATCTTAATTGATGATAATTTGGAATGGTATTGTCCAAATTGCGGAAACAGAGATCACAAAACATTAAATGTAGCAAGAAGAACATGTGGTTATATTGGAAGTAATTTCTGGAACAAAGGAAGAACACAGGAAATAAAAGAAAGAGTTCTACACATTGATAATAAGGATGATGAATAAAATGGGTTATAATAAAATTAGAAAAATGGACATTTCAGATGGACCAGGAGTAAGAGTATCAATATTTATGCAAGGTTGTGCATTTAACTGTAAAAACTGCTTCAATCCAGAAACACATGATTTTAAAGGTGGAAAAGAATTTACAGATGAAACAATAAATAGAATATTAGAATTATCAGATAATGACAATATTGAAGGGCTTTCAATTTTAGGTGGTGAACCAATGCATCCTAGAAATATTGAAAATACTACAAAATTAGCAAAAGCATTTAAAGAAAAATATCCTAGCAAAAATGTATGGGCATGGTCTGGATTTAAATTTGATAAAGATTTAAAAGACAAAGAAGTTACTAAATATTTAGATGTTTTAGTTGATGGCCAATATGTTGATGAACTACATAATCCTAAATTAAAATGGAAAGGTTCATCAAATCAAAGAGTTATTGATGTTCAAAAAAGTTTAAAACAAAATCAAATTGTATTATTTGAGAAATAATGTGCCATAATAATATAAAAAGAATTATTACAATTTACATTTTATAAAAATTATTTATATTCTTATAAAATGTAAATTGTATTTTTAAATATATTAAGAGAGGAACGTGATTTTTATGGCAAATACCAAAGAAGACGTAGACATAAATAAAATGTATGCAAATGAAAGCAAAATAAGCAAAGACGAATTCATAAAAAAATACAAAATACAAGAAACAGGAATCTCAACAGAAGAAGCAGAAGAAAAAATAAAAAAATTAGGACCAAACGAAATAAGACAAGCAAAACCAAAAAAATGGTACAACTACTTTTGTGAAAGCTTAGTAACACCATTCAACTGCATATTAATTGGAATTGCACTTATATTAACTTATACAGATGTAATTTTACCAGAAACACCAAGTTACGCAAATATCATAGTAATAGCAATTCTAGTAATAGCAAGCACATTACTAGATTTTTTTGAAGAATATAGGTCAAATAAAGCAGCTGAAAAATTAA
The DNA here is from genome assembly GCA_000438255.1 of Clostridium sp. CAG:389. GTDB lineage: Bacteria > Bacillota > Clostridia > TANB77 > CAG-508 > CAG-269. The sequence continues at coordinate 33,683 of FR901954.1, read as the reverse complement.
AGAAGATGGTTGCAACCAAAACAACAGTAATTAGAAACGGGCAAAAAATAGATATTCCAATAAAAGAAGTTGTAATAGGAGACACAGTTATATTATCAGCAGGAAGTATGATACCAGCAGATTTGAGAGTAATTGAAGCAAAGGACTTATATGTTGGACAATCATCTCTAACAGGTGAATCAGATAGTGTAAAAAAGACCATAGAACTAGAAAATAAAGAAGAAATAGACAACATATCAGATTTTGATAACATATGTTTTATGGGAACAAATGTAATATCAGGTTCAGCAAAAGGAATTGTCATAAAAACAGCAGATTCAACATATTTTGGAAAAATAGCAAATACTATAACAGCTGGAAAAGACAAAACTGCATTCCAAAAAGGAATAGAAAACATTAGTAGATTATTAATAAAATTCATGTTATTTATGATACCATTGGTGTTTATTATAAATGTTGAAAAACATGAATTTATAACAGCCTTCACGTTTGCAGTTGCAATAGCAATATGTATAACACCATTATTATTACCAGTAATTTTATCATCAAGCTTATCAAAAGGTGCAATAAGAATGTCAAAAAAGAAAACAATTGTAAAAAAACTTGATTCAATCCAAAACTTTGGCGCAATGAATATATTATGTACTGATAAAACAGGAACATTAACAGAAGACAAAATTGTACTTGAAAGATATTTAGACATAAATGGAGACGAAGATATAAGAACTCTAAAACATGCATTTTTAAATTCATATTTTCAAACAGGGCTAAAAGGAAGTATAGACGAGGCTGTAATAAAAAGAGCAACGGAAAATAATCTAATGGAACTTACAGTAAAATATAAAATAGTAGATGAAATACCTTTTGATTTTTCTCGTAGACGTCTATCAGTTATTGTGACAGATGGAGAGAAAAGACAATTAATTACAAAAGGTGCTGTTGAAGAAATTTTAAGTATTTGTACAATGGTTGATTATAAAGGTCAAGTTAGCAAAATAACAAAAGAGATTAAAGATAATATCAAAAAAATCAGTAAACAATTAAACAAAGACGGATTAAGAGTCGTTGCAGTATGTCAAAAAAATGATATTGAAAATAAATCAAGTTTTGAAGTATCAGATGAAAAAAATATGATATTACTTGGTTTTATAGGATTTTTAGATCCACCAAAAGAGAGTGCAAAAGAATCTATAAAAAGGTTAAATAAAGCAGGTATAAGAGTTATAGTTCTTACAGGAGATAATGCAGATGTAACAATATGCGTGTGTGAAAAAGTAGGAATAAATTCAAAAAATATCGTCTTAGGAAGTCAAATAGAGAAGCTTCCAGATATTGGTGTAATTCGTTTGTTAAAGAAAACAAACATATTTGCCAAGCTATCTCCAATACAAAAAGCTAGAATTGTAAGACTATTAAGGCAAAATGGAAATGTAGTTGGATATATGGGTGATGGAATAAATGACAGTCCATCATTAACAAATTCAGATGTAGGTGTATCAGTAGATACAGCAGTTGACATAGCAAAAGAATCAGCAGATATTATTTTGCTAGAAAAAGACTTAAATGTTTTACTAGATGGAGTTGAAGAGCGGAAGACGTACATTTGTAAATTTGATGAAATATATAAAAATGGCAACAAGCTTCAACTTTGGAGAGGTTGTATCTGTAATAGTTGCAAGTATATTTTTACCGTTTTTGCCAGAGACGCCAATTCAATTATTAGTTGAAGGGTTGATATACGATTTTGGCCAGATGACTTTGCCTTTTGATAATGTTGATAAAGAATCTTTGGAAAAACCCAAAAAGTTAGACATTAAAAGTTTAAAGAGATTTATGCTATTTATGGGACCTGTAAGTTCTGCATTTGACATTGTTGTTTTTCTAACTTTATGGTATGTTTTTAAATTAAGAGATGTAGCACATTTCCAAACAATTTGGTTTACTTATAGTATAGTTTCAAATCTAGTAGGAATGCACATAATTAGAACTGCAAAAGTTCCTTTTGTACAAAGTAATGCTCATAAATATGTATATGCTTCATCAATTTTATTGATATTAGTTGGTATTGCGGTGCCATTTACAGCATTGGGAACTGCTATTGGACTGGTTTCTATTAGTGTGAAGTATTTAGTTATGATTTTTGTTGTTACTTTTTTATACTGTATTATTGCTTCTTTGGCAAAGAGATTGTATATTAAAAAATATAAAGAGTGGATTTAAAGAGACAAATGGGACAGTCCTAATTTGTCTCATTATTTTGTCATATTTTGTCGAAATATTTTTCTTGACAAGTAACATAAAACAATGATAATATATCGTCATGCAATTAATTAGACGGTTGCATGACTAAAAATTTAAATAAAAAGATTTAACTCAAACAACTTAGGAAAAACAAAATAAAATTCAAGAATTTTTAAATTAATCTTAAATACTATTTTCAAGTATAATTCAAAAATTAAAATCGAAATATAACCCACAATATCTCAAAGTATTATGTGAAAAGTTTAAATAAAGTGTAAATAACCCTAATACGCTTATAGTCTAGAATTGTCTCTTTAATTGTAAATATAAATAAATATTTACTAAATGGTGTTGCAATATTCAATAGAATTTAGTATAATTAAGGAGGAAAAATATGACAGAAACAAAGCAAAAAATGTTACCACTATCAAGCGATATAGTGTTTAAAAGAGTATTTTCAAGAGAAGGAACAGAGGATATACTAAAAGATTTCTTAGAAGCAATATTAAATGTCAAAATAGAAAAAGTAGAAGTTAAAAACCCAGAATTACCAAAAAATATATATGATGAAAAAGCAGGAATATTAGATCTAAAAGTAGAAATAGACGAGAATACAATATGTGACGTCGAAATGCAAGTAAGAGATGAATACAATGTAGATAAAAGAAGTTTAAAATATGCAGCAAACTTGATAGAAATGCAACTAAAAATCGGAGACCAATACACAAAATTAAAAAAAGTAATAGTAATAAATATTTTAAAATTTAATTTCTATAAGAGAAATGGATATCATCATATAGCACATATGAAGTTTGAAAAAACAGACAAAAATGAATATGTAAATATGGGATTTTTAGAAGAAGATGAATTAGCAACAGAAGACATAGAGATGCATTTTATAGAATTGCCAAAATTCAAACAGAAAAATCCAGAAGTAGCAAGCAGATTAGAACAATGGTTATGGCTAATAGAAGGAGAGGGGGAAAAGATAAAAATGGCAAAAAGTAAGAATGAAAAAATTAAAGAAGCAATTAATTTAATTAGGGAAGTCAGTATGGATGATAAAGAATGGCAAATGTATGAGGCAAGGCAAAGATGGATAGCAGATATAAAAACAGATATGAGTTGTGCAAAAGAAGAAGGCAAAAAAGAGCGGAATAGAAGAACGGAGCTAGAAAAATAGCTCAAAAATTATTAAAAATGGGAATGACAGTAGAACAAGTAGTAGAAGCAACTCAATTGCAAAAAGAAGAAATAGAAAAAATTAATAAGTAGATAAAAGTTATTGCTAGATCTCCCTAAATGTGATATAAATAACATAAAAATTTTAAAACTTAATAAAATTAAATAGAAAAATTCGGGAGATGAAAACATGGGAATAATAGAACTAATATTATTAAGTATAGGGCTTGGAATGGACGCATTTGCAGTATCAATATGTAAAGGAATATCAATGAAAAAAATGGACTGGAAAAAAGCGTGTATAATAGGACTATATTTTGGAGGATTCCAAGCAATAATGCCAGTTATAGGCTATTTTTTAGGCTCAACATTTGAAAACATAATAACAAACTTTGACCACTGGGTAGCATTCATTTTATTAGCAATAATCGGTGGAAATATGATAAAAGAATCATTCAGCAAAGAAAGCGAAAATATAAATGATGATGTTAATTTTAAAACGATGATTATACTAGCAATAGCAACAAGTATAGATGCGTTAGCAGTAGGAATAACATTTGCATTTTTCAATGTTAATTTAATTTTAGCAATAACACTTATAGGAGTAATAACATTTATTTTATCAGTTATTGGAACAAAAGTAGGCAATAGATTTGGTGACAAATACGAAAATAAAGCAGAATTTATAGGAGGAGTTATTCTTATTTTATTAGGACTAAAAATATTATTAGAACATTTAGGAATGTTGAATTTCTAAATGTTTATAAAAATACATAATAGAAGACATAGAAAAGGGAAATATAAAAGTTATAGACGAACTAATAGGACTTTTTAAAAGATTTAATAAATAAAAAATATATTTAAACAGATACGATATATATCAAAAAAATTAAGGAGGAAAATAAAATGAAAGAAACAAATTTACAAATAGAAGGAATGCATTGTGCAGGATGCTCAACAAGATTGGAAAAAGTATTAAATAATTTAGAAGGAGTAGAAAAAGCACAAGTAAACCTACAAGAAAAGAAAGCAACAATAAAATATGATGAAAACAAAATCAGCTTAAAAAGTATAAAAGAAGCAATAGAGGATGCAGGCTTTAAAGGAGAATAAAAAGTTGAAAAATAATTATAATTTTGGTATGAAAAAAGTATTATTAAAAATTGATGGAATGACTTGCAGTGCTTGCTCATCAGGCTTAGAAAAATACTTAAATAAGCAAGACGGAATAAAACAAGCAACAGTAAATCTAATTATGAATAATGCAAACATAGAATATGATGACAAAAAGCTAACGTTAGAACAAGTTGAAAAATTTATAGAAAAAGCAGGATTCACAAGTCTAGGAATAGACAATTTTGAAAAAGAAGAAAAGAAAAAGACAAATGAAAAATACAAACTAATTGCAATAACAATAATATCAATATTAGTATTATATATATCAATGTCACATATGGTAGGATTACCAGTAATTCCGTTTCTAAATATGATGACACATGCTATAAATTATGCAATATCATTATTTGTTCTAACAACAATAATATTAATTTTAGGAAAAGACATAATAAAAAATGGATATAAAAATTTAATACACAAAACACCCAATATGGACACACTCGTAATGATAGGAGTTTTAGCAAGCTACATTTACAGTATATATGGAACATTTCAAATTTTAAAAGGGCATACAATGCATGTAGAAAGCCTATACTTTGAATCAGCAGCAATAGTTATATTTTTTATAGAAATAGGAAGATATGTAGAAAATAAAAATAAAGATAAGACAAAAGAAGCATTACAACAATTAATGAGTATAACTCCAAATAATGCAGTAATTTTAAGGGAAGGACAAGAGGTTATAGTAACATTAGACGAAATACAAAAAGGTGATATCGTAATCTGCAAACCAGGAGAAAAAATTGCAGTTGATGGAGAAATAATTGATGGAACAACACATATTAATGAATCGTTCATAACAGGTGAAAGTGTACCAGTAAAAAGAAAAAAAGGTTCAAAAGTAATTGCTGGAAGTATAAATTATGAAGGAACAATAAAATATAAAGCCGAAAAAATCGGTAAAGAATCAACTGTTTCAGAAATTGTAAGACTAGTTACACAAGCTACAAGCACAAAAGCACCAATAGCCAAAATAGCAGACAAAATAAGTGGATATTTTGTACCAGTAGTTTTAGTAATTGCAGTTTTAGCATTTGTTTTATGGCTTATAATCTCAAAAAATGTAGCAACTGCAATAAATATATTTGTAAGTATATTAGTTGTAGCATGTCCATGTAGCTTAGGGTTAGCAACACCACTTGCAATAGTTATAGCATCAGGAAATTCAAGTAAAAAAGGAATATTAGTAAAAACAAGTGAAACATTGGAAAATGCACATAAAGTAAAAACAATTTGCTTTGATAAAACAGGTACATTAACAAAAGGAGAACTAAGCATTTCAAAAATATATAATTACAGTAATATTAATGAAAATGAAATATTAAGAAAAGTTGCAAGTATAGAAAACAAATCTGAACATCCAATAGCAAGAGCAATAGTTAAAAAAGCACAAGAAGAAAAATTAGAATTAGAAGAAATAAAAGAATTTAAAGCAATACCAGGATTTGGAGTTGAAGGTATAACATCAAGTGGAGATAAGTATTTAATTGGAAATAAAAAATTAATGATAGAAAACAATATCAAAATAATTAACGAACAAGATGAACAAGAGTTAGTAAATCAAGGAAATAGTATTTTATTTGTTAGTTTAAATAATGAATTAATAGCACTAATTGGTGTAAAAGATATTTTAAAAGATAATGTTATAGATATAATACAAAAACTAAAAAATAGAAATATTGATATTGTAATGTTAACAGGAGATAATGAAAAAACAGCGGAAATTATTGCAAAAGAAATTGGTATTGATAAAATAATTTCAAATGTTACACCAAAGGAAAAATCTGAACAAATAAAAAAATTGAAAAAAAGTGGTCTTGTGATGATGTGTGGAGATGGAATAAATGATAGTGTAAGTCTTGTAACAGCTGATATCGGTGTATCAGTTTCAAGTGGGACAGATATTGCAATGGACTCATCACAAGTTGTAATTATGAATGATAATTTAGAAAAAATTGATGATTTGATTGAAATTAGTAGGAAAACTATACGAAATATAAAACAAAATTTATTTTGGGCATTTTTCTATAATATTTGTATGATTCCTATTGCTTGTGGTATTTTACAGCCACTAGGAATTTCCATGAATCCTACGATTGCATCATTTGCAATGACAATTAGTAGTTTAACAGTTGTATTAAATGCTTTGAGACTTAAAAGTTAATAATAAATTGAAAAATGTTGACATGCTAGAAGCTTGAAGTCAGTAGATTAGTGAGGAAGGGGAGACAGTTCAAAAAACTTCTCACCCTTTTGTCATTTTTATTAGGAACAATATTTCATTAAAAAAACTATAAATATAAAAACGCAAATAAAACAATAAATAAAGCAACAACAGCAACAACAAGAACAAAAAGCAAAATAATTAAAGCCTGTGCATCAGTTACAGTAACATCAATGGTCTCAATCTTATCTCCATTTTTGACAGTAACAGAAGTAGAACCTTCTGAAACACCAGTAATAATACCATCTTCACTAACAGTTGCAATAGATTCATCATCAACTGAATAAGAAAACAGATCAGCAAAAACATCTTCATATCCAGAAGGCTCAGTAGTAATAAAAGTAAATATTTTCATATTTTGATTAACAAATAATTTCACACTTTTAGTTGAAACAGTAAAATCATAAGCAATAGAACTTTTGGAATCACCAATATTATCATTTGTAATTTTAACAGAATCTGTTGCAGTCACCGTATAAGTTTCATTATCAATAGTAATAGGAGAACCATTGCTAGTTCCTGAATCCAAAGATTTAATGTTTCCGCTAACCAAATAAGTATTAACTTTATTAATAATACCTGTAACAGATTTATCCTCAGTTTCTCCACCTACATAAAACTTTTCAATAGAAGAACCAGCAACTTTGACAGTAGCATTATCCAAAATACCTCTATTGACAGTTTGGTAAACACCGAGTTTACCACCTAATAATTTAACGTTTGCAGTACCAGTATAGCCATTAGAACCACCAGCAGTAACATAAGAATTACTCATATCACCATCAGATATTGTAAGGTTAACAGTTCTTGTATATGAATAACCTTGACCGCCGCCAAAGATTCCATAAGTGACTGTACCACCAGAAATTGTAATATTTGAAATTTCGGTTCTATTTGGAGAATTTATAGAATCATCCTTAGTTCCGACAGAATAATTTACACCATCAATTTTTCCACTCGCCATACCACCACCTTGAACAGTCAATGCAGTACCGTCATTCATTTGTATATTAGAATTATTAACTTTTGCATTAAAATATCCACCACCAGTAACAGCATTTGAAATAGTGCCACCATTTATTGTAATATTTGTTGTTGTAACAGTAGATGATTTATCAGCAGTATATCCAATACCACCAGCAATTAAGTTTTGGACAATTCCACTTTTCATAGTGATTTGAGAAGATTCATAGTTGCCACCATTTCCACCACCAAAAACACTAACAGTACTTGGAACAATTTGACTTCCAGCATCCCAAGTAATTACAGTATTTCCATCAATTTCTGAAATAACAATTGGAAATCCATTTGCAAAAAATGCGCCTTGATTATTGTTATAGCTTTCATCGTATATTGGAGCTTCAGCTGCATTTGATGGGATATTTATTAGTCCAAATGTCGCAACTATTGCCAAAAAGCAAAATAATTTTTTCATAAAATTCAATCCTTTCTTTGCATATAAAATATGCTTATCATATAATATGAAAAAAGTAGTATATAGTTGATAAATGTATTTTATTGTGATATATTACGAATATGAAAAGGAGGAATATTTATGATAGAAAAATTTAAAAAAAAATATGTATTTTTTGATGTAGATGGAACTTTATCAGAATATAGATATAGAGATATATTATATGGAGGAAAATGTCCAGAACTAGGATGCCAATCATTAGAAGATTTATTATTTAACGATTTATTTTACACAGCAAGGCCATTAAAAACAATGCAAAAAGTAATTGAAAAATTAGATAGTGATAAGATTTTTGTACTTGGAACAGTTACTACAAACAATGAAATAGAACAAAAATACAAATGGTTAAAAGAGAATTATCCAAATATAAAAAGAGAACATATAATTTTTATATGTTCAACAATGTTAAAACCAGATGTTATAATAGAATGTTGTAAACATTATAATATTGATATAAAAGATACAGTTTTCGTTGATGATAGACTAGATGTTTTGAGAAAAGCAGAAACATTAGGAATAACAGCATATCATCCTAGTTCATTTACAGAATAAAAAATTAGGAATAAAATGACAATAGCAGAAGTAAGTAAAAAATATGATATTACACCAGACACATTAAGATATTATGAAAGAGTAGGATTGCTAAACAATGTACCAAGAAATCCAAACGGAATAAGAAATTATGATGAACAATCTTGTAAAAGAATTGAATTTGTAAAATGCATGAGAAATGCAGGAGTTGAAATTGAAATTTTAATAGAATATATGAGCTTATTTGAACAAGGAAAAAGTACTGTAAAAGCAAGAAAAAGTCTATTAGAAGAGCAAAGAGAAAAGTTGTTAGAAAAGCATCCAAGAAATACAAAAATTATGTCCAGATTCAAAAGTAGAAAAAGGTATGAATATTGTTTTTACTGAGGATTATAATGAAAATCAATTGGTAACATCCCATGATGAAATTGATAAATGGATTAAAGAATTATAGTTTTAAAAGCAGATAATTAGTTGATAATTATCTGCTTTTATGATAATATATAAACTTGGAATAAATATCAAAAATATTTTAAATTTTAGGTCAAATAATTAGTTGAAAATATAAGTCTTTTATAATATAATAGCAATAAAATATGGTGAAAATTAAAAAGAAGGAACAAGACCAGAATGAAGTACAAAGATAATAAAAACAGATGCAAATGGTGTAATCCACAAAATGAAACATATATAAGATATCATGATGAAGAATGGGGACAACCATCTTATGAAGATAAATATTTATATGAAATGCTTATATTAGAATCATTTCAAGCAGGACTATCATGGGAATGCATTTTAAATAAAAGAGAGGCATTTAGAGAAGCATTTGACAATTTTGATATAGACAAAATAATCAATTATGACAATAACAAAATTCATGAATTATTAGAAAATCCAAAAATCATTAGAAATAAACTAAAAATAAATGCTACAATAAATAATAGCCAAATATTTAAAGAAATACAAAAAGAATATCACACATTTTCTAATTATATATGGCACTTTACAGAAAACAAAATTATTTATGAGGTAGATAAAACAAGTTCAGAATTATCAGATACAATTTCAAAAGACTTGAAAAAGAGAGGAATGAAGTTTGTAGGGACAACAATCATTTATTCATATTTACAAGCAATAGGAGTAATATATTCACATGAAATGGAATGTTATTTGAAAATAAAAAAATAAAATTAAAATAAAGACAAAGAAAGGAAAGAAGAAAATGAGTCTAGTATTAAAAAATGTATCAAAATCATTTGTAGGAAAAAAAGTTGTAGACAATATTTCGTTTAGCTTAACAAAACCAGGGGTATACGGTTTGCTTGGAACTAATGGAGCTGGGAAAACAACAACAATTAGAATGTTACTTGGAATTATAAAAAAAGATAGTGGAGAAATCACTTGGAAAGGGAAAAACGTAGATAGAAAACTTGTTAGGTTTGGATATTTACCAGAAGAAAGAGGCGTATACCCAAAGACAAAAATATTTGATCAATTAATGTACTTTGCAGAATTAAAAGGAATGAAAAAAACAGAAGCGATAAGTTCAATAAACAAATGGGCTAAAGAACTAAAAGTAGAGGAATATTTACAAATGCCAGCAGAAAAGCTATCAAAAGGAAATCAACAAAAAATACAATTCATGACAGCAATTATACATAATCCAGAATTAGTAGTATTAGATGAGCCATTTAGCGGATTAGACCCAGTTAATACAGAAATATTAAAAAATATTATAATTGACTTAATAAAAAATGGAAAATACATAATAATGTCAGCACATCAGATGGCAACAATTGAAGAATTTTGTAGTGATATTTTAATATTAAATAAAGGAAAAACTGTACTACAAGGAAATCTAAAAGAAATAAAAGAAAAATATCCAGCAAATAGAGTAGAAATACATGTGAAACAAGATATAAAAAATTATATTAAAGAGTTTAATTTTGAAATAGAAACTGAAACAAATAATAATTATGTTATAAAAATATCAGATGAAGAAAAAGCACATAAATTATTAAATAAACTTGTTCTAGATGGAATTAATGTTGACAAATTTGAAATTAAAAAACCTACATTAAATGATATTTTTATAGAAAAGGTAGGTGAATAACAATGAGAGATATTTTTACAGTAATGAAATTTACAATAAAAGATATGGTTAAAAGAAAATCATTTATAATATCAACATTAATTATTTTAATTTTAATAATAATTGGGTTTAATGTGCCGAATTTAATTAAAATGTTTAATGAAGACAATAACGGAAACAAATTGTTAATAATAGACAGTAAAAATGTATTTGAAGGAACATTAGAAAATTTAAAACAAATGGATTTAGGATATGAATTTGAAATAACAAATGAAGATTTAAAATTTGAAGATGTAAAGCAAAAAATAGAAGATAAAGAAATAAAAGAAGCAATAATTATAAGTCCAGAAAACGAAAAAGTAAAAATATCATATATTGTAGAAAATACAACAATGATAAATGAAGTACCAGAAGAATGCAAAAATGCTTTAACATCAATATATTCTAGTTTAAAAATATCAAAATTAGGTCTATCAGAGCAACAATTACAATCAATTACTCCAAATTTTGAATTTAACTTAGAACAAACAGAAGAAAAAAGTGCAAGTGGAAATATTTTAGTAATGATGATAATGTCAATTGTATTATTTTATGCAATATACTTTTGTGCATATCAAGTATCAAGTTCAATAACAACAGAAAAAACTTCAAAAATAATAGAAACATTAGTAACATCTACAAGTCCAAAAACAATAGTACTTGGAAAAACAATAGGAATTGGTGTAGTAGGCTTAGCTCAGATGACATTGATTGTCTCAACAGCTTTAATAAGTGCAAAAACATTTTTAGAAGAAGGATTATTAGAATCTGTTTTAGATATGTCTAATATTACACCATATTTAGGAGCAATGACAGCAATTTATTTTATATTAGGTTATTTGGCATATGCTTTATTATATGCACTAACAGGTTCTACAGTAAGCAAGCCAGAAGACATACAATCTGCTAATTCTCCTGTTGCAATATTAGCGGTAATTGGCTTTTATTTATCATATTTTACTATGATGAATCCTACGAGCAAACTTAATGTATTTGCTTCATTATTCCCAATATCATCACCATTTTGTATGCCATTTAGAATTATGATGGGATTAGCAAATACAACAGATGTAATAATTTCAATTGCAATTTTAATTGTTACAATAATTGTTATTGCTAGTGTTGCTATAAAAATATATTCAAATGCAATACTAAATTATGGTACTAAAATGAGTATTAAAGATATTATAAAAATCTATAAGGATAAACAAAACTAATACATAGTTATTTTGTTTTAATAAGCTAATATATAACTTTACAAATAGTAACTTGAAAAAATATTTGTAAAAATACTACACAAAATAAAAAAAATATGTTACAATGGAAAATGAAATTTTTAGGAAAAATATTTCAACACAAAATCATAAAAAAACATAAAAATCAGCAAAGTCAAAAAATGGGCAAAATCAATAAGAAGAAGTTTGAAAACCTTAAAATAGAAATAAAAATCAAAAGGAGGAATAAAAAATGTCAGGACATAGTAAATGGCACAACATACAAGCAAAGAAAGGAAAAGCAGATGCAGCAAGAGGAAAAATCTTCACAAAACTAGGAAGAGAACTATTAATAGCAACAAAAGAAGGAGGACCAGACCCAGCAGGAAACTCAAAATTAAAAGCAGTCATAGCAAAATGTAAAGCAGCAAACATGCCAAACGACACAATAAACAATGCAATCAAAAAAGCATCAACAAGTAGTGAAAGCTATGAAGAAATAGTATATGAAGGATATGGACCAAACGGAGTAGCAGTAATTGTAGAAGCATCAACAGACAACAAAAACAGAACAGCAGCAGACGTAAGACATGTATTTGACAAAGCAGGAGGAAACTTAGGAACAACAGGATGCGTATCATACTTATTCAACAAAAAAGGAGTAATAGTAATAGAAAGAGCATCAACAGAAATGTCAGAAGATGATATAATGATGTTAGCACTAGACGCAGGAGCAGAAGACTTCTCAGCAGATGAAGAAATATATGAAATAACAACAGACCCATCTGACTTTACACAAGTTAGTGAAAAATTAGAAGAAGCTGGATTAGAATTTATAGAAGCCGAAGTTCAAATGGTTCCAACTACAACTGTTCAATTAGATGAAAAAGGTGTAGAAAAAATGGAAAGATTAATAGAAAGACTAGAAGAACTTGATGATGTTGCAAACATTTATCATAACTGGGAAGAATAAAAAAATGGGATTGAGGAACAGCTCTTCAATCCTTTTTGATTTTTTACCCAAAAACAATTACCACAAATTTTTAGGAGATATGTATGAAAATACCAGTAGAAAAAAACAAAGAATATATAGTAGAAATAATAGATAATGGATTTGAAGGAGAAGGAATTGCAAAAATAGATAATTTTACAATATTTATTAATGGAGCAATAAAAGGAGAAAAAGTAAAAATCTTAATTGTAAAAGTTCTCTCATCACACGCATTTGGAAAAATACTAGAAATAATAGAAAAATCTAATACAAGAAAAGAAGTAGATTGTACAACATATAAAAGATGTGGCGGATGCAATATGAGACATATAGAATATAAAGAAACTCTAAAAATGAAACAAAATGCAGTTCAATCATTAGTAAATAAAACATTAAAAAATAAAATTCAAGTCAAACCAACAATAGGAATGGAAAATCCGCTACATTATAGAAATAAGGCACAATATCCAATTGGTATAAATAAAAACGGTGAACCTGTAATAGGAGTATTTGCAAATAGAACACATGAAGTAATCCCTATGGAAAAATGCTTAATTCAAAACCCAATATCAGAAAAAATAGCAAAAACTGTATTAGAATTTATAAAGAAAAATAAAATTTCAATATATAACGAAAAAACAGTAAAAGGGCTATTTAGACACATTGTAATAAAAGTTGGAATAAAGACAAATGAAGTAATGTGTATATTAGTCATAAACGGAAACAAGATTCCAAAAGAAAACGAATTAGTAGAAATTTTAACAAAAAAATATCCTAATATCAAAACAATAGTAAAAAACATAAATACTAAAAATACAAATGTTATATTAGGAAAAGAAAACATCAATATATATGGAGAAGGATACATTGAAGATAAGCTAGGAGAATACACATTCAAAATATCACCACTTTCATTTTATCAAGTAAACCCAGTTCAAGCTGAAAAGCTTTATAATATTGGTGTAGAGGCTGCAAATATTACAAAAAATGATACGGTTTTTGATTTATATTGTGGTATTGGAACGATTTCATTATTTATGGCAAAATATGCGAAAAAAGTTTATGGAGTTGAAATTGTAGAACAAGCAATTAAGGATGCAAAAGAAAATGCTAAGATTAATAATATTGATAATACTGAATTTATAGCGGGTGATACAGAAATAGTTTTGGATAATTTGATTAATAATGAAAATATTATTCCTGATGTTGTTATGGTTGATCCACCTAGAAAAGGTCTTGATAATAAGTCTATTGATAATATTTTAAAGATTAAACCTGATAGATTTGTATATATTAGTTGTAATCCAGCTACTTTGGTTAGGGATTTGGCTAAATTTGAAGATGTTTATGAAATTAAAGATATTCAACCGGTTGATATGTTTCCGTTTACAGGACATGTTGAATGTGTTTGTGTTTTAAAACTTAAATAAAGCTTTATATTTCAACGAAAATCAACTGTTCAGTGCCTATCAAAAAAAGCATATTTTTGATAAAAAAACACTTATTTTTGTAAAAAAATGATAAAATTTTATGGAGGTTGTTTGAGGAGAATATATTTACTCATACCATATTAGGTGATATGGGGTGATTAAACAAAATAAAAAGTAGAGATTATAGGAAAAATAAAAAATGGTATTAGGT
>FR901954.1:0-18863 GCA_000438255.1 Clostridium sp. CAG:389 | reverse complement strand
ATGGTATTAGGTGATTTAATTTTATTACTTACAGGAATATACACACTTTACAAAAATGATATAAGGAGGAAAAATAACAATGAAGTTATATGTAATAAGACATGGTGAAACAGAACAAGGGAAAAATAGAATTATTGCTAATTTAAGCGAACCATTAAATAAAAAAGGAATGAATCAAGCTATCAACGTTGGGAAAAAATTAAGAAAATTAGATTTAGATATAATTTATTGCTCTCCTATTGAAAGAGCTAAGCATACTTTAAAACTTTTTGAATTAGATAGTAGTATTCCTGTATTGATAGAAGATAGGTTAAAAGAAAGAGATATGGGGATATATGAAAATATTCCATTTGACAATTTGGATTGGAATGTGTTTTGGAATTATAATTCAGATAGAAAATACCCAGAACTTGAATCTATGAAAGATGTTTATCAAAGAATTAAAGAATTTTTAGATGAATTGAAGAAAAAATACAAAGATGAGAAGATTTTGTTAGTAACGCATGGAGGAATATCAAGAGCAATATACTGGTTTTTTAATGGTATACCTAAAAATGGTAATTCTTCAAATATAAATAAAAATTGTAAAATATATGAATATGAGTTATAATGATGATAAGGAGGTTTTGGATGGAAAACGAGATTATAGAAAAAAACAATTCAGAATTAGTAATATATAAATCAACTAGATAAAATTTTGAATTCATTGGATGCAGAAGTATTAACTAGTCCTGGAAATATTAGTCATAAAAAAGCAGTGGAAAAAGCAAAAATAGGATATAAAAAGTATCATAAACATACAACTATAATGAATTGTTATTATGAAGTAGTCAGTTATACCTAAACATATAAAAAGTAACTGTTCATAATTAACAAACATATCATGTAGTGTGTGTGGCAGTGCTTAACCTTAAATAGTTTTGAAATTATTTCTACTGTAAGGATAGAATGGTTAAATGTTAGAAAATTTATTTTCCATATCTAACTAAAATCTAACCAAAGTCAAATTTTAGATAAATGTTATAAAAAATATATAAATCTAGTTTAGAAAAAGTGCTAAGCTAGATTTTTTTAATTCTTAAAACTAAGTGAACTAGGAGGATTACATTATTGTGTTGTAATAGATAAGAAAAATATGAATCAATAGTTTTTTAGTTATTGATTTATTTTTTTGCCCTTTAAATTTTTTAGAAATTTAAAGGGCAGGATAAGGAAAGCAGAGCATTTCCTAAAAACATTTAGAAAGACAAGCTTTCTAATCCACTGCAAAAATTGTTTTGGTGCAGATAAAATGCAGAGTGCGTACACTTCGGTGTATTTATACCTAAAAAGTATTATAAAATAGGCATTTAACTTACTTGTAAAATTGTAGAAATTATGCTAAAATATCGACAGTTATAAAAATATGTGCTATATTGGTACGAGAATTAAGAGGGAATAAGAATATATGAACAGAATTGCAAAAAATGAAGATATAGAAGAAATATCAAGACTAAGAATAATGCAACAAAAAGACGATTGGAAAGAATTATATCCTAATAAGGACGAAGAATTTTATGCGGTAACAAAAAAATATTTAGAAGAACATTTAAATAAAGATATATTCTTTTTTATAGAAATTATAGACAATAAGATAATTGCAACTTGTGGATTACAAGTAATAAAATACATGCCACAATGTGTGGAAAGTGGTGTTGAGGGATATATATGTGATGTCTTTACATTAAAAGAGTATAGGAGAAAAGGAATACAAACTAACTTAATAAAAGAATGTATTAAATTTGCAAAGAAAAATAATATAATTGAATTAAAACTTTCGAGTGATAATCCAGAGGCAATAAGAATATATCAAGAACAAGGTTTTGAACATGATAAATTAATAATGAAAAAAGAAATTAAGTAAAAGGAAAATTATTAAATGAACGAATATTTAACAGAATTACATTTGCATACAAAAGAATCTAGTTCTTGCTCAGAGATACCTGCTAAGCAAATGATTGAAACTTATAAAAAAGAAGGATATTCTACAATTGTGATAACTGATCATTGCAGTAAAAGTAAAATGGATAAACTAGGAAATATATCTTGGAGAGAAAAAATAGATTATGTATATACAGGATTTGATATAGCAAAGCAATATGGGGATGAATTAGGAATAAATATATTATTAGGTGTAGAAGTAACATTACAAATAACTGATAGTGATTATTTAGTATATGGAATAGATAAAGAGTTTCTATATGAAAATGAAAAGATATATGAGTATACATTAGAAGAATTATATAAACTTTGTAATAAAAAAGGATATTTATTAGTACAAGCACATCCATTTAGAAATGATATACAACTAGCACCATTAGAATATATTGATGGAATAGAAGTATTCAATGGATGTCAAGATGAAGTCTCAAGAAATGATAAAGCATTAGAATATGGAAAGAGTACAAATAAAATATTAACATCAGGTTCAGATTTTCACAGACTAGATGATCTTGCAAGAGGTGGAATTATTACAGAGATAGAAATAAAAAATATTAAGGAATTAGTAGAAATATTACAATCAAGAAATTATAAATTAAACAGAAATGAAGGAACATTTAATGGAAAAATTAAAAATAGAATATAAATTTGATTTAGAAGATTTTATAGTTATGGAAAATATTGAACACTCATATTTTCCAAATGATAATATAACTACAGCAGAAGAAGTAATGAAATGGTACGAAAAAAACAATTTGACTTGCATTGGAGTAAGAAATGCTGATAACCAAATTATAGCTAGCGTAAATATATTACCATTAAAAAAAGAGGTTTTTAAAGATATATATGAAAATAGAATGAACGAAGCAGATGTAGTATATAATCAAATAGAAGAATATAAGGATGACAACTCATATCATATATATTTATCCTCTATATCAATTGATAAAAAATATAAAAATAATTACAAAGTGATTACAACTTTGTTAAGTGGTTGTATGAACTTACTTGATATGTTAATAAAAAGAAATATTAAAATAGAAAAAATTATGGCAGATGCAAGTACTATACATGGAGAAAAAATATGTAGAAAGCTATTAAGAATGGATTATATAATTGATACAAGCCATGATTCTAAGATATATTGTGAAGATGGAGAAGAATTTATAAAGGCTATAGAAAAAATTAAAAAAAGGCTTTAAAGTCACTCAACATATTCTAAACAAGCACAAAGAATTTTTTCATGAAAACATGTGGAGTGTTGCTCGGTGCTATATCTAAAATATTTGATACAATAGTTGAATTTACTGCATTTGAAAATTTTATTAGTTTTGAGAAAAAATGCAAAAATAAGGTTGAAAGAGTAGAAAATAATAAAATTAAGGTAACGATAGAAGTTGACATAGATTCAATATTTATGATTTTTCAAATAGGACTAGCATATTATTTAATACATTTAAGAAGGGTGGAAAAAACAAAAAATGAGTAAGAGAATAACTTTAATAAGCTTTATAGAAAAAAAAGAAATTAAAAAAGTAGAAGAATTAATGAGTAATATCAAAGAAAATACTTGTAAAGTGCCATATGGAATTAATGATGAAAAGAGATATGAAATAGATAATTTACCATATCATTTTACTATTTTTGCTACTAATAAGGAAAATCAAGATGAAATATTAAAAATAGCAGAAAGTATAAATATTGATAAAATACAATTAAAAGTAAATGATATAAAAATTATGAATGTAAAACATAATAGTTATTGTTTATACTTATCAATAGAAGAAAATCAACAAATTATGGAATTGCAAAGAATATTTTATAGAGAATTTCCAAAAGAAAAATATAATCCAGATGATTTTAATTTTCATATGACTTTAGATATTGATAAAGACTATAATAAAGTTTTGAATTTGCAAAAGACACTAAAAGAAAACTTTAAATCTTTCTTTTTAGAATTTAATACTGTAGCATTATTTGACTATCCAGGAGATATGGTAAAGAAAATTAATCTGAATAAGAATAATAAGAAATAGGAGATAGATAATTAAAGCAGTTATTTGATTTTAAGTAACTGCTAATTTTTATAAAAGTTAAAAACAAATGTTTGACAACAATAGGAAAATGTTATATAATATCAAAAAATAAATAAGGAAGTGGTATTATGCAAGAAAATAAATTGGCTTTATTTGAGGAAAAAGAAATTTGATAACTTAAATGTAGAATTATTGAAAATAGAAAACAAGATAGAAAGCTTACTAAAAGAAACAAACAGAACAGAAAGAATTAAACAAAGATTAAACAAGTTTAAAAGTCTATTTAAAAACATAGATATAATGCCAAAATTTGATAAAGATGTGTTTGAATGTTTAATAGATAAAGTAATCATAGGAGAAACATTAGAAGATGGAACAATAAATCCATATACAATAAGATTTATTTGTAAAAATGGAACAGAGATAAATTGCAAAGTCTTATATTAAGGCGAAAATCAACTTCCTAATATCATAATTAGTGGTAAGGGTTGACTAAAAAAATAAAAAGTAGAGATTATAGGAGAAATAAAAAATGGTATTTAGTATTTTAGCGTTATTAGCAGTGTGTATTAGTATATGTATTAAAGAGAGAAAAAAATCATTATATGTTCAATCATTAAATTGCTTTTTTGAAGCAATATATGATTTTTTAATATCAGCTTTTACAGGCGCAATTTTAAGTATAATAAATCTAATAAGGACTTTTATATTTATAAACAAAAACAAATTTAGTAAATCTGCATATTTAATAATACTATTTATTTTTGAAGGAATAATTATTATAAATTGTTATTTTTCATGGACAGGATGGATTTCACTATTACCAACAATTGGTTCAATGATTAGATCATATTGTTTATGGCAATCAAATATGAAATTAGTTAGAATATCTGGAATAACAACAGGAATTTTATATGGATCTTATTATATCTATTACCATGGTTGGTTTATGGTATTAGGTGATTTTATTTTATTACTTACAGGAATATACACACTTTACAAAAATGATATAAGGAAAAGTAACGATGAAGTTATACGTAATTAGGCATGGAAACAATCGAAGTGGAATAGAAGAGATATCAATTTCAGTGGGAGAGCCATTTTTGCATCCAGATTTATTCGAAATGGTTGGATTTTGTAAAGAAAATAGAATAAGAGCAGTAGTATATCTATGGAATGAAAGATTAAAAGAAGTGTAACAACATATTATGAAAGATGTTTTACTCCTGAAACATTTACAGCAATAACAAGACAATAGAATGTTTATAAATAGCAAATGTAAAAAATATAAGTGTTTTAAATTTTGTACCACAAGGTAGAGAAAATGAAAACAGACAAGAATTAATACTAAGTCAAGAATAGTTAAAAGAATTTTCAGAAATGTAAAGATAAATGTATTTGAAAATATTGGTAAAATAACTATGAAAATTTGGGAATTTGTGATATAAAGTAAATGATATAAATAAGAAAGATTGGAGAATTTTATAATGTTAGATGAAATAATGAAAAGTTGTAAATATGTTGTTAATAATTCTAAATCAGTTAAAATAAATGAAAAACAAATAGATAAATTTGTAGAAAAAATTAATAAAGTAGAAACTAAACATTGGTTAAGTTTTTCACCATATAATTTATTAGATTTGCCAACAGAAACAATAATAAACTTTTTACTAGTATATGATGCAATAGATTTTTCATTTTGGGGAGAACCTAAATGGGAGATAAATACAATAAATGGAAAAGAAAGTGGAAGCATTGCATTGCTATATGCAATATTAAAATATGTAAAAGACAACAACACTACCGATTTTTCTAATATAACTAAAGATGAATTTAGAGAAATATTAAAAGGAAATGTAGAAATTCCGTTATTTGAAGAAAGATATAAAATTATAACAAATGTTAGTAAAATAGTTAATGAAAAAATGAATAAAAACTTTTATGAATTTATAAAAAACATTACTAATGATATAGAATTATTCGATGTAATTATAAAATACTTTCAAAATTTTAAAGATGAAAGAATATACAATGGCAAGCCTATTTATTTGTATAAATTAGCACAGTTGTTAACATCTGACATATTACATATAAGAGAATTAAAAGAACATATAAAGGTAGATTATTCTCATTTAGTAGGCTGTGCGGATTATAAGATTCCACAAGTAATGAGAGGATTAGGAATACTAGAATATAGTAATGAATTAGCTGATATTATAGATAGTAAAAAAGAGATAGAAGTAAATTCAGAATATGAGGTAGAGATAAGAGCTAATATGATTATAGCAATTGATTTAATAAAGAAAAAATTGGGGGATAAAGTTTGTTCAATAGATATTAATGATTATATATGGAGTCAAGGAAGAAATAAAGATATAAAATTAAAACCATATCATTTGACTAGAAATATTAATTATTAGTAAAAATTTATGTATCGACAACATGGGAAGGCGATAAGATATTTGTAGAGAAGATAAAAAATGATAATACGTTTTTTACGGTAAAATTTGAATACGATGGAGAAAAATTAATTAAATATTCTTTAAAAGAATATTAATAAAATTGTTTGTTAGAAATAAATTGATTGATTTTGCAAATATGGTTATAGCTACATAATTGTTGGAGGAAAAAGAGTTTATAATAATTTAAAAACTAGAAAAAGTATTTGAAGGATGTGACGTAGTATGGTAAGCAAAGAATTAGATATAAAAATGGAAATATTAAAAAATCTAAACACTGATGATTCAATATTTTTATATAGAATATGTAGTGCATACATAAGTTATAATAATGAAATGTTAAAATTAAAAAATACTATAAATATTGAAATAAATAATCAAGAAACAAATATTGAAAAAGGATTGATTAATTTAGATGACATTGAATGTCAAAAATATTTTCATACTCGTATGAAACAAAATATAAATAGAATAGTAGAAAGTATAATGAATGTCACAGAGAAAGAACTAAAAACGAAGAAAAATATTTGCAAAAAAATAATATATGACAAGAAAAAACAAAATATATTGTATAAAAGTGAAAATAATAAATTAGATATTGTTGATTTAATAAAAATATTAGACAAAAGGAAAATTAAAAATATAAAAATTATTGCAAGAAATATAAATAATGAAAATATATTTAAATATTCAGAATTAACAAAAGCACTAGAAATTATAAAAATTGATAATGTTAAAATTAGAAATGAAAAAATATATGACTATGTATATAATTATTTATGCAAAGATTTTATATCGAACAATTATTGTGATTTTATAAATGATAAATGTATAGCACAAAGACATTTGAATTTCTATCCATTTACCTCAAAAGATGGGTGTTGTTTTAAGGAAATTAGAAAATGTGAACATTTAGATAAAGGCATGTGTAATGTTGAATGTATGGCATGTAGATTATTTGTATGTCCGTATTTAACTAAACGAGGAATTGGATATTGGGCACATGAATTTATTTTGTTTGATGCATTTTTTAGTAAAAAACAAAGAAAATATTTAGTATATGATTTTTATAAAACAAAAGAGCAAGTATTGGAAAAAGTAACAAGCATTATCTAATAAAGAAGAATTTATTAAAAGAGTAAAAAAGTAGTTGGAGCAGTATAAATTCGAAAATAGTAATGAAAAAATGAAGTGAAAAAATGGATAAAATAACAAATAGATTTTTTTAAAAGTAAAAATAAACATTAAAAAGATTGGAGAAATAATATAATGATATATAATTTTACACTAGGAACAATATGTTCTTTTATATGTGCAATACTAATGGCATGGTCTACTTTTAGCAAAAACAAAAAAGAAATGGCTAAAATCCAAATATTCAATCCAATATTTGGAGCATTGTCAAATTTCTTTTTATGTTCATATTCAGCAGTAGTAACAAATATAGTAAATGTTATAAGAAATTATTTAACATATAAAGAAAAAATAACAAAAAAACTAACTATTTTATTTATAGTTTTTTACATACTATTTGGACTAGCCTTTAACACAAAAGGATGGATAGGAATTTTTCCAATATTAGCATCATCTAGTTATGCAATATTTTGTTTAAAAAGCAATGATGCACAAATTTTAAGATATGGATTAGTTCTAAATCAAATATTATGGTTTTTACATGATATATGTGTAAAAGCATATCCATCAATGGTAACAGAAGTTTTAATCGCTATTATTACTATATACAATATAATAAAAGAATCAAAAAGAGAAGATAATAAACTTGAAGAAGCAAACATAAAATGACTTATAAATAGACTATGAAAATTTAGAAATTTGTGATATAAAAAAAATATAGAGAAAATTATTTTTAGAAAGTGGTATATAAAACATGGAAGAATTAGTAGATGTATTAGATGAAAGAGGAATGTATACAGGAAAAACAGAAACAAGAGTAAATTGTGGCAAAGAAGGATGCTGGGAATATTTAGTAAAATATTATGAAATGTCAGAAAAATAAGAAGGAAAATAAAATGAGTAATATATTTGCAATTATTGAAATAGGAAGTAATAATACAAAAACGCATATATACAAAGATGAAGATTTAATATATGAAAACAATATAACAATTGAATTCAAGAAAAACTATAAAGAACAAAATAAATTAATGAAGAAGATTTAAACAAATTATATAATACAATAGAAAACGCTTTAAATTATACAAAAAATGTAAATATTTATGGATGTAGCATATTTAGAAATATATCAAAAGAAGAATTAAATGAAATTAATAAAAAGTTATATGATAAATATAATTTAAAAATTCAAGTTGTATCACAAGAAGATGAAGCAAACTATACTGCACAAGGATGTTACAATAATATAGAATATAATGGTAATATTTGTGTTTTTATAGGTGGAGGAGGTTCAATAGAACTTATATTTGTAAATAATAAAACAATTATTGATAAAAAATATTACAATTTTGGAGTTGTAGATATTACGAATAAATTCGATACTTTAAAAAACGATGTTCCAAGCTGTTCTTTTAATGATGTTTATAACTATGTTAATGAATTAATTGGTGATATAAATGTTAAGGCGGATGTATTAATATTAGCAGGAGGAGATCACTTATATTGGTATAATAATGCAAGATATAACTTAATAGAAAATACTTTGTATAAAAACGAAAAACAAAAATATATGCTAACAACTGAAATGAGTGACAATTATGATAAAGATGCCTTAGTAACTTCGTTAGATAAAATTAGAGCAAATAGTGATAATCCAAAATGGTTTGATGGTTCAAGAGCTATGAAAGTAATAACAAATTTAGTATCACATAAAATAGATGCTAAATTTATTATACCAACAAAAATAAATATGGAAGATGGATTAAGATATTAGAATATAGAGTAATAAATTTAAACAAACAAAATCAACAATAAAAGAATGTAACAAAATCATTTTATTAAAAAATGGAAAAATAGTTGAATCCAATTAATAATTGTAATATAAAACTAAATAAGAAAAATAAAACACTTGTAATTTACATAAAAAAATGATATAATTTGTTCAACTTAATTTTAGGAAACCTAAAAGCAACTAAAAACTTGGAGGTTTCGTACCTCCATCACATTCAAGGAGGTAAAAAATGACTGAAAGGCAACTGGAATTACAAATCACAGCGAGATTCAACGAAATCAATCAAAAAAAAGGAACAAAGTTGTGGGAAGACTGTTTAGAACGGATAAACAAAGAACTAGGAAGTCTTTCTGATGAAAAGTTTCTAAAAACAGAAGTAGTAACGGCAGAGTTTTGGGTAGACACAAAATCTGTATATGAAAAAATACAGACAACTCTTGTAGGTGATAAGGTAATAACTGAAAAAGAAATCAAGATTGGACCAAAAGAAGAACTTATATTACCACTTATAAAGATGAAAGAAAAGGCAGAACATTGTGAGTTTTGTTGTGAAAAATATTTCGATGTAGAGAAATTGGAACAGGAAAACGAACATATTATGTTAAAATTCCAGATAAGCAAACTACTGAGTAGATATTCAATTGTTAATTAAGTCTCAGTCCCTTATGTGTATAGTATTATATATACACATAAGGGGCATTTTTTATATAAATACTTTATTTTTTTCATTTTTTGTGATATAAATTTAATAAAAAAATATAAAATTATAAAAAGAAGGTAATAAAAATGAAATTAAATATAGTAATGGTTGAACCAGAAATACCACAAAACACAGGAAATATAGCAAGGACATGTGCAATAACAGGAGCAAAACTCCATCTAGTACACCCACTAGGATTCAAAATAGATGAAAAATCAGTAAAAAGAGCTGGACTAGACTATTGGGACAAGCTAGACATAGAAGAGCACAAGTCATTAGATGATTTTTTAAATAAATACAGGCCAGAGGAAAATAATATGTTTTTTGCTACAACAAAAGGAACAACAAAATATACAGATATAGACTATTCAACAATGGATGAAGTATTTGTATTGTATGGAAAAGAAACAAAAGGATTGCCAGAGACTTTATTGGAAAAATATTTGGATGAAAAAACAATAAGAATACCAATGCTTCCTACTCTTAGATCTTTGAATTTATCAAATTCTGTTGCGATTATTACATATGAAATTTTAAGACAACATAATTTTGAAGATTTACAAGAAACAAGTACATATTTTAGTGATAAATAGTAATATTATTTGCTATGATAAAATCAAATAAAATTTTAAAATAGGAGCAATTTATGGAGAAAATATACAAAGAACCAAACAAATCAGAAACAGAAACAACAATAAATGTATTATATAGTGAAAATATGCTATCAATATACACTAACAAAGTGAATTTACAAAAAAAGCTCAATAAACTATTAGGAGCTCCTACAAAAGAAAATAAAATCAAAAGAAGTATTGCAGGTAGTACTTGGAATATTGCACTAGATGATAAAACAAAAATACAAAAGATCATTTTAAAAGCTAATATATATGAATTATAGAATAATTACAAAATAAATTGGAAAAATACAATTATTAAAATTAGAAAAGGAAGATAAACAATGGATAAAAAATTAATTGCATTAGATTTAGATGGAACTCTATTGAATAGTGACGGAATAGTAAGTGAAATATCAAAATCATACTTTAAAAAGATAAAAGAACAAGGACATATAATTACAATTGCAACAGGGAGAATATTAAAAGATGCACTTATTGGAACAGAAGGGGCAGAATTTGCAAATTATATTGTAAGTGACACTGGAGCAGCAGTATTTAGAAGTGAAGATACAGAAACAAAATGGAAAGAAGTATATATAAATCAATTATCAAAAGAAACAGTTCAAAATATTGCTTCATATTATGATAAAAACAAATTTACAACAATAGAAATACGCGATAGAAATTTAGCTCATCACTATGATGGTACAATAAATATAATGGAAATCTTAGAAAAATTATCAGAAATAACTCATTTAACAGTAGAATTTTTAAATAATGAATTTGCAAAAGAATATTTGGATTTGTTTAAATCAAAAATTCCTAATTTAGAAATAGAGATGATGCAAGATAGTTTTGGAGATAAAAAATGGTTAGATATACTTCAAAAAGGTGTTGAAAAATATAAAGGAATAACTGAAGTTGCCAAATTAGAAGGCATTTCAAATGA
Source organism: Clostridium sp. CAG:389 (assembly GCA_000438255.1). Taxonomy (GTDB): domain Bacteria; phylum Bacillota; class Clostridia; order TANB77; family CAG-508; genus CAG-269. The sequence goes on along the minus strand of FR901954.1, from coordinate 7,196 downwards.
AAATATTATTGCATTTGGTGATGGTTTAAATGATATTGAAATGCTTAAAAAATGCGGTGTCGGTGTTGCTATGAAAAATGCCTTGCCAGAAGTTAAAGAACAGGCAGATTATATAACTTCAGAGACTAATAATCAAAATGGAGTTGTAGAATTTTTAAAAGAATATTTAGTTGAAATATAGACACTATGTCAAAATGCATAGTGTCTATTTTATAATACTCTTATAAAAAAATTATTATAAACATTCTTTTATTTTTTCAATATTTGCAATACAATATAAAGGAATGTTAGTAATCCAATCATCATTACGATAATCAGACATAGAAGTACGAACATTAAACTTAGTTTCATATTTTTGAACAAAAGACTTTAAACTCTTTGCTTGTAGATTTTCACTAGACTTAACTTCAATTGGAACATTATCTTTCCCAATTTGAGTTATAAAATCCAATTCTGATGTACCAGTATCAGAAGACCAGTAGAAAACATCCAAATCAGTACATTCCTTTAATTGACATAGAACATACTGTTCTGTTAAACTTCCTTTAAATTCCTCAAAAACATCATTTCCTTCTAAAAGAGTCTTGGCATCTATACCAGACATAGCAGACAATAAGCCAACATCTAGTAAATATAATTTGAAAGCATTAAAGTCTTGATAAGCTGATAAAGGAACTTTACTTGTAGTTACTCTATTTATTTGATATACCAAACCACAATCAATAAGCCAAGATAAAGCAATCTCATATTCTCTTGCACGAGCACCTTCTCTAACAAGTCCATAAATAAATTTCTTATTTTCTTTTGCAAGTTGAGTAGGAATATTATTCCATAATTGTCTAATTCTAGGAACAATATTACTTGGTGCGTGTTTAGAAAAATCTTGTTCATATGCTTCTAATAACCTTTTTTGTATTTTTCTAACTTCTTTTAAATCTTTATTTTGAGCATAAGAATTGACCGCTTCTGGCATGCCACCTACATAATAATAAAGTTTTAAAAATTCCTTTAATTTTGAATTAAATACACCAATCATATCAAAATCATTTTCCTTTAATAATTGCAATAAATTTTCTTCTCCTAAAGCCTCTAAAAATTCAAAAAAACTTAAAGGTGCTAAATCTAAAAAATCAACTTTGCCGACTGGAAAAGAAGTACCTTCATGGATTGCAACCCCTAAAAGAGAACCGGCAGAAACTATATGATATTGATTAGCATTTTCATAAAAATATTTCAATGCTTTTAAGGCTTTTGGAGTCTCCTGAATTTCATCTAAAATAATCAATGTATTTTCAGGTTCTATATTTACATTAGATTCAATTTTTAAACCTTGAATGATTTTATCCAAATCAAAATCATCTTCAAAAAGTTTATCCATTCTTGAGTTATCATCAAAATTTATATATGCACACTTTTTATAATATTGTTTACCAAACTCTTTCATTAACCATGTTTTTCCAACTTGTCTTGCACCTCTGATTATCAAAGGTTTTCTAGTTGGAGAGTCTTTCCATTTTTTTAATTCATTCATTTTATCTCTATACATATTATCACACTCCAATCTCTATATATTATATCACATTTTACACAAAAAGCAAAGGACTTTTTGTAAAAATATCACATTTTACAAACGACTTTTTAATATAACATACACATTTTCCTAAGGACTTTTTAATGAAATATACACATTTTCCTAATCACTTTTTTAATAAAAACTACTTTTAATTTTAAAATTTATATGGTAAAATATCCAAATAAAGAAAGGTTTTTATAATGAAAGATGGAATATTTGTATTACCAGAATTACAAGCACTAAATCCAGAAAACTTAATATAATATAGGGAGAAAAACAAATGATATATGAATTTGAAGTACCAGGAAAAGTAATAGGAAAAGGAAGGCCACGACTAAACTCATACACAGGAGCGGTCTACACACCGACAAGAACAAAAGATTATGAATCACTAGTAGAACAATACTTTTTGCTAAAATATCCAAGATTCAAAATTTTAGAAGGAAGAATAAAAGTAAATATAATAGCATACTTTTCAATACCAAAAACAACAAAAAAAACAGAAATAAACGAAATGTTAGATAACAATATCAGTCCAACCAAAAAACCAGATATAGATAACATTGTAAAAGTAGTTTTAGATAGCATGAATAAATTTGCATTTAGAGATGATAATCAGATAACTAAATTAGAAGTAGAAAAAAAATATGCACTAGAAGATAAGGTATATATAAAAATAGAAGAATATTAATGTCTTTTTTGAGAACCTATCTATTTAGGACATCATAGTTAAAAAACAGTAGAAGATATTTCATTCAATAAAAGAATATCAGAATATAATTATGAAAAAATAAAATTTATCCATATAAAAAATGTATTTATTTAAACCAATAGGAATATTGTTGAACCAATTAAACAATATCCCTGTTGGTTTAAAATGTTTCTAATAATAAAAATACATAAAAGACAAACAATATGTATAAACATTTTAATAGAAAGGGGATGTTGGATGAAAATTATTAGTATAAAAAAGAAAACGATATTCAAGGTAAGCGGTGTATTATTGTTTGTTATGGTAATATGTATTTTTACACAATCATTTGGAATGCAGCATTATTATAAAGTTGATTTTTCAACAGGGTTAGTAACAGCAACAACTTTAAATGTTAGAAGTGGACCAGGAGTAAATTATAACATAGTGGCAACAGTCAAGAAAAATGAATATATAAGAGTATTTGCTGGTGTAGGAGATTGGTATATTGTTCAGGTTGAAGGAGACTATGTAGGAGCTGTTAGCAAAAAGTATGTAAAAGCAATATATCCGAATTCTAGTGGAGGAACAAATTCAGGAAGTACCGGATCTAGTAGTTCAAGTTCAGGAAGCACAGCTAATACAACCACAATGAGTAGTGATGAAAAAGAAGTATTTGATTTAATAAATAAGCAAAGAACAAATAATGGATTAACTGCTTTAAAAATGGATTCAGAAGTATTGAATGTTGCAAGAATAAAGGCAAAAGATATGGTAGACAATAACTACTTCTCACATAATTCACCGACTTACGGTTCTCCATTTGATATGCTAAAAAGTTTTAAAGTATCATATAAAACAGCAGGAGAAAATATAGCTGGGAATTCTAGCAATAGTGCAGCTGTTACTGCTTGGATGAATTCTTCTGGTCATAAAGCCAATATTTTAAATTCTGCTTTTAATTATACTGGTATAGGTGTTGTTAAAAGCAACAAGTATGGAAAAGTATATGTCCAAATTTTTATAGGAAAATAATAATATTTATAACAACAAGAAAGTGTAAGGTAAATTGATATATTTATATTACACTTTTTTATTGTTTTCGACAAAATACGACAGCATTTTCAAAATTAAAGTATTAAAATCAATAATATCATAAGAAAAAACTAAATTTTTTAAACAAAGTTATATTTTAAGAAAGGAAAAGTTATTAAATATGGAAATAGAAGAAGTAATATATGACTTCTTAAATGAATTTGGTTACACAGAAGATGAAAGAATAGAAGGTGTTATTTTTTATGGGAGTTATCAAACAAATACTAATAAAGAAGACTCTGATGTTGATTTAATTATTATATATAATTCAAACTCACAAAAAGCAACACAAAAAGAATATATACAATATAAAGGATATAATTTTGAAAATTATCAAAGAACGTTACAAAATTTATATGATAGAGTAGATAAAGATTTTGAAAATTATGAAGATACAATGCTATCAGCAGTTGGATATGGCAAAATATTACAAGATAAAAATGGAAAATTAAAAGAATTACAAAAATATACTTTGCAAAAATACAAAAATGGATTACCAAAACTAAGTCAAGAAGATGTAATTTATGAAGCTAAATCATTACAAAAATCAATAGAATATTTAAGAAAAATGAATTTAGAAAAATCCATATATTACAATACCTTTTATGCTATTACACTTAATAAAATTAGAGTCTATTATAACAAGAAAAATGGATTCTCCAATATGTCAACATCCAAAGTTTATAAATTATATACAGATAAAAAAATGCAGGAAGTACAACACAAAAGCATGCCAGAAAATCAATTCATAGATAAGTATATAAATTGTATAAAAACAAATAAATTCGAAGAAATAAATCAATTATTTAAATATGTTATAAGAGATATTGATAAAGAGATAGACTTTAATAATATAAAATTTTGTATAGGAAGGAGAAATCACTAGTTGAAAGTTAAAACATTAGAAATACCAAGAAATCAATATAGAATGTCAATAATATCAAGTTGCAATATGAAATGTGTATACTGTCATAATGAAGGAAATAATGAAATAAGTATGCTAAAACTAGAAGATATTGAAAAAATAATAAAAGATTCAAAAGAATATGGATTAAAAGCAATTAGATTAACTCGGAGGAGAACCTCTTATACATCCGCAAATTTACGAGATATGTAAAATGATATCTGAAAAATATAACTTAGATATAGGAATTAATACTAATTGTATAGAAATAGAAAAATTAATTTATATGATAAAACATAAATGGATAAATAGAGTAATAGTAGGTTTAGACTACTTTGATAAAGATATATCTAAGAATTCACCAGTAGGAGTTTCATCAAAACAAATATTAGATAATATATTAAAAATTAAAAGTTTTGGATGTGATGTAAGCATATCATCAGTCTATAATGATGATTTAGAGAATAAAATAAAGATGTTAGAGTGGGGAATAGAACATGAGGTAAGAATTAAAATTTTAGAAATAGTTAACTACAAAAAAGAAAAAAATACATCAAAAGAATTCTTAAAAATGGAAAAAATATTACAAAATAAATTTAAATTATCATATAAAAAGGATTCATATAATGAAATTAGTGGATATATAGATAACAGAAAAGTTGTTACATTTTTTCATTCACATTGTAAAATTAGAGAGTGTGATATCTGTAAGCAAATTCATTTAAGAATAACAGCAAATGGAAAAATGAAACAATGTATGTATAATGATGAAGATGATATAGACGTAAAAAATATGCAATTCAAAGAAAATTTGAAAAAATATATTGAAAGACCTGCAAAATTTTATTAAAATACAATTAACCAACTGGTAATTAATTGGAATCAATTATAATATTGGATGAAAACTAAAAAAGGAGAGAGTTATGGAAGAAAATGATATAAAGATAGAAAACTTATATGGAAATTTTAAATTTCGAGTAAATGGAGTACTAATATGCAATAATGAAATATTAGTAGTAAAAATGAGTCAAAACAATTTTTACTGTTTGCCAGGAGGACATGTAAAAATTGCCGAAAGTTCGAGAGAAGCAATGTTAAGAGAAAATAAAGAGGAAACAGGATATAATGCACACATTGAAAAGCTTATAGCAATAACGGAGAACTTTTTTACAAGGAAAAATGGTAAAAAAATACATGAACTTGGCTTTTACTATTTATTAAAGTTAGACGATAAAGAAAATATTACAAAAAAAGAATATGAAACACAAGAAGAAAATGAAGAAAAAATAAATTTACATTTTAAATGGGTTTCTATTGAAGAACTCAAAAATATAGATTTTAAACCAACACAACTCAAAGAAAAATTATTAAACAAAAATTTTGAGTTTGAACATTTTATCATAAAATAGTTTTTTAGCTTAATGCAAAAGCATTAATTATATAAAACAGTTCTTTAAAGCAATAAAAAAACAGAAAGGAATGTGAAAAAAATGAAAAAATACATAACGGTAAAAAACAATTTAGAACGGATATTTTTATCACAAAGAGTCCAAAACAAAACTTTTCAAATAATAAAAGAAAAGCAAAAATTAATAGTTGAATATTATGATTCATTTATTGCTGTAAACATTACTGGAATTATAACAATATTTTATTTTTTTAATGACACATGTGAGCAACCACACAACGACTTTATTGATGTAACATTAAATGAAAAATATTTATTAAGAAATATTTTGAAAGGAAGTTTAAAAAAAATAAATGTTATAATTGAAGGGGCAGATGGAGTAGGAAAATCAACATTAGCACAAAATCTAGCAGTTGAAGGAATTTTAACACAAGATAGAGCTGTAAAAGAAATAACTCAAAAAATGAGAGAGGAAATTCCAGATACAATAAGAATAAATAAAGTAAAACAATATCTTAAAGAAGATAAAAATAGGAAAGTAATTTTCTTGTATTTATCAGATGAAGAAAGTTTGAAAAAACGAATTTATTCACGGGAAGTTGTAAGCGAATTTGATAAGAAAGCAATAATTTTTCAAAGATTATATTTGGACACATATTATAATTTAAAAAATTATAAAAACTTATTTTTAATTGACTGTTTAAATAAAACAGAAAAAGATTTATTAGCAGAAATTAAAGAACTGATTTAAATTAAAGATTTTTATAAAGAGTATGAAACAACCTATTTGTTTCATACTCTTTATAATTTATTAAAAACATAACTAAGAACCATCACGATAAATATATCATAAAATATAACAGGTGATGCAAATGAAAAATATAATAAAAAGTTTATATGAAGACGCAAAAAATATAAAAGAAAAAGACCCAGCATGTCGAAATATTTTAGAAGTTATTATACTATACCCGGGATTTCACGCTATATTATTTCATAGAATAGCCCACTTTTTATATAACAAAAAACTGCACTTTTTAGCAAGATTAATATCACAAATTTCAAGACACATAACAGGAATTGAAATACACCCAGGTGCAAAAATAGGAAGAAGACTACTTATAGACCATGGAATGGGAGTAGTAATAGGAGAAACATCAACAATAGGAGATGATTGCACAATATACCATAATAGTACATTAGGAGGAACAGGTAAGGATAAATATAAAAGACACCCAGATATAGGAAACAATGTAATGGTTGGTTCAGGAGCAAAAGTATTAGGACCAATAAAAATAGGGAATAATGTAAAAATAGGAGCAAACAGTGTAGTATTAAAAGACATACCAGACAATGTAACAGTTGTACGGAATACCACGGAAAAGTAGTGTAGTAATCTAAAAGGATGTTACTAGATAACAGTTTTGTGGTATTTCACTGAGCCTCTAAGGATACATATTATTTATCAGTATGTCCTGTTCATTGCGTTCAAAAAGAAATTCTAAAATAAAAAACTGAGCCTCTCTCA
>FR901953.1:12408-40941 GCA_000438255.1 Clostridium sp. CAG:389 | reverse complement strand
AAGTGCAATACCTCAAAACTATTATCTAGTAACGATTTATTCAAAAACTTCAAATTCATTTATTTGATTACCTCTTAAAAAATCATTTATACTCATTCTTTTGGCGTTTTCACCTTGAATTTCTAATACACTTAAAATGCCTTTTTCCGTTTTGATAAATAATCCATCTTTTTGATCTGAAATAAGTACAGTTCCATTTTTAAATATCTTAATATTATCTTCATCATATCCGATATTTTTAGCAACATCAACCTTCCAGAATTTTATTTTAGAACCATTTAAAAATGCATATGCACCCATAATTGGATTTAAACCTCTAACAAGATTTTTTATTTCTTGTGCTGATTTATTTTCCCAATCAATTTTGGCCATATCTTTACTTAGCATTGGTGCAACAGAAAAATCATCGCCTTGTTTTTCTCTTGGAGCAGTACCGTTTTCAACTTGTTTTAATGTATCAACTAACAACTCTCCACCAATTTTAGAAAGTCTATCCCATAATTCGCCAGTCGTCTCATTTTCACCAATTTCAACTTCTTGTTTTAAAATCATATCACCTGTATCCATACCAACATCCATATACATTGTTGTTATTCCAGTTGTTTTATCTCCATTCAAAACAGCCCATTGTATTGGAGCAGCTCCTCTGTATTTAGGAAGTAATGAACCATGTACATTTATACAACCTAATCTTGGTATTTCTAATATTTCTTTTGGTAATATTTTTCCATATGCCACAACACATATAACATCTGGATTTAATTTTTTTATTTGTTCTATAAATTCTTCATTTTTTCTTACTTTTTCAGGTTGGAATATTTTCAAATTTTTCTCAATAGCATATTCTTTTACTGGTGATGCAATTAATTTCATTCCTCTTCCTTTTGGTTTGTCTGGATTTGTTACAACTCCTAATATATTGTGCCCAGCATTATAAATAGCTTCCAAACTCTCTTTTGCAAAATCTGGTGTTCCCATAAATAAAATATTTAACACTTTTACACTCTCCTTATCCTTTTGGTAACGTATCTTTTTAGGACATTATTTTTCCGGTTCTACATATTCCATAGTTCCAGGAACAATTTTATCAACAAAAACTTCTCCTTCTAAATGATCATATTCATGACATATAGCTTGTGCTAATAAATCTTTTGCTTTCACTTTGACCCTTTTTCCGTTTCTATCAGTATATTCTGCTGTAACTTCATCAGGTCTAACAACTTTTGCAAATTGATTTGGAAAGCTTAAACATCCTTCTTCAACTTCTCTTTCACCTTTTGTTTTTAAAATAACGGGATTTATAAAAGCCATGGGTCCTTTATCATCATATAAATCTACAACAAAAACTCTTTTTAAAATTCCGACTTGTACAGCTGCTAGTCCAACTCCATTATATTTGTGCATTGTATCAATCATATCATCTATTAATGTTTGTAGTTTTTCATCTATTGTTTCAATTTCTCTTGATTTTTTCTTTAAAATTTCGTCTCCTTCATATCTTAAATTTCTTATTGCCACTTTTATTCCCCCTAACTTCTACATCATACTATTTGGATTTACATCAACTGAAATCTTAGTGTTTTTATAATTTTCACTATATATTTCTTTTAACAAATCATTTAATATTTCATTTGCTTGTTCATTCATATTTCCTTTTATGATTATTCTCCATCTAAACCTATTTTGAATTTTATCTATTGGTGATGGCATTGGCTTAAAAATTTTAAATTTTTCATTGTTTAATTTTTTTATTAGATATTCATATGATTTATTTGAAACTTTTTTTATTTCATTTTCGTCTAAACTATTAAATCCAATTATTATTATATCGCAAAATGGTGGATATTTCAACTGTTTTCTTAAAGCGATTTCTGTTTCATAAAATTCTTGATAATTTTGTTTTTGCGCATCTTGAATACTGAAATTTTCTGGATTATATGTTTGTATTATAACTTTTCCTGGTAAGTTTTCTCTTCCCGCTCTTCCTGCTACTTGTGTTAAAATTTGAAATGTTCTTTCTGTTGCTCTATAATCGTCTATATTTAATGAGCTGTCTGCTGCTATAACTCCTACTAATGTTACTTTTGGAAAATGATGTCCTTTTACAACCATCTGCGTTCCAATTAATATATCAATTCCATCATTCTTGAACTTGTTTAAAATCTGTTCATGTGAGTTTTTCTTTGTTACTGTGTCTACATCCATTCTTATTGTTTTGGCTTGTGGAAATTGTTTTAATATTTCCTGTTCTAATTTTTGTGTTCCTGTTCCGAAATATCTTATTTTGTCACTTCCGCATTCTGGACATTTTGTTACAACTTTTTCTTCATATCCACAATAGTGGCATTTTAGTTTATCCTCGTAACTATGATATGTCATACTAATATTACAATTCTTGCATTTTACAGTATACCCACAATTTCTACACATTATAAATGTTGAATATCCTCTTCTATTTAAAAATAATATTGTTTGTAATTTGTCTTTCAAATTTTTCTCTATTGCTTGATATAAATCTAAGCTTAACATTGACCTATTTCCATTTGCAAGTTCTTGCTTTAAATCTATTATTTCTACTTTTGGTAAGTTAGAGTTGTTTGCTCTTTTTGTTAATTCTAATAGTGTGATTTTTTGTGTTTCTTTTGCATTGTAAAATGTTCTTAAATTAGGTGTTGCACTTCCTAATACTAATGGTACTCTTTCTTGTTTTGCAATTTTCTTTGCTATTTCTTTTGCATCATATTTTGGACTTGCTTCTGATTTATATGAGCTGTCATGTTCTTCATCAATTATTATTATTCCTAAATCTTTGACTGGTGCAAATATTGCTGATCTTGCTCCTATTACAATTTTTGCTTTGTCTTCTTTTATTCTTTCCCATTCGTCATGTCTTTCTCCTATTGATAGTTTACTATGTAATACTGCTATTGTTTCTTTTCCGAATCGTGATATAAATCTGTCTAACATTTGTGGCGTTAATGATATTTCTGGTACTAAAACTATTGCCGATTTTCCTTTTTTTAATACTTTATCTATTAGCTGTAAATATACTTCTGTTTTTCCTGAACCTGTAACACCATATAATAAAAATTCTTCATATTCTTCTTTATCCATGCATGTTGAGACTTTGTCATAGGCTTCTTGTTGTTCTTTTGTTAATTTTAGGTTGTTTGTGTTTTCTATATTTTTATTTTCTAATGGATTTCTCTCAATTTTTTGTTCAACTAGTTCTAAGTATCCATTTTTTATTAATGTATTTACTATTGCTCTTGAACAATCTGTAAATGCTTCTATATCAGGTATTGTACATCCTTCATTGCCTTTTACAAAATTTAATATTCTTATTTGTTTATCTGATTTCAATTTTTGTGTTTCTATTTCGAAATCTATTTCTTCTATGTCTTTTTTTAAATATATTACATTTATTTTTTTGTCTTGTATTCTTTTATTTACATCTTTTGCATTTGTACCTGGTGTTTGCATTAGTCTTATACAATCTGATATATTGCAAAAGTATCTTTTTGCCATCCAGTTTGCTAGTTCTATTTGCTTGTCTGTTAGTCCATTTTCAACTTTTGCTATGTCTTTTATTTCATATTCTGATTTTTCTTTTATTTTTACAACATGTGCTTCTTCTAATGTTTTAAGTCTTCCAAATGGTACTAATACTTTGCTTCCTACTAGTATTATGTTTTCCATTTCTTTTGGTATGTTGTAATCAAATGTTCTATTTAGTTGTTTTGCTTTACTATTTATTATGACTTCTGCTACCAATTAGTTTCTCTCCTTCTTTATTTTTCATTTTGAATTATATCACATTGTTAGGCTTATTTCTACATATTATTTTAATAATCTAAACTTAAATATTATTGTTGTATTTTAGTAATTTTTTTGTTATTATCTTATAAAACATAAAAATACGTATATCTCTATATTTTTTCTATTAATTTTTATTCATAGTTAAAAATATATTATATAATATACGTATTTTCTGCTTATTTTTAATTTTTTCAATAATTCAAAAAACATTCTGATGTATTATATTTCCATTATCTATCTTTATATTTATTTAATTGCATACGCTTTTTGTGCTGTACTTCCATTTCCAGAATTTGCTGTATCTATTTGGACATTAGAATTTAGAGTTATGATTGGGCGAAAAGCAGAGGCGCGGGGATACTCATTGCCGTCAGAAAGGCACAAGTCGTTGGCGTGGACATAACCAGAGCTCACATCGCGAACACCAAAGTAAGCACGGCCAGAGAGAGAGTCAGCACTGACGCAACGAGATGACATCCAATATACAGGATAATTACTTCCATTATTTATAAACAATTCATAATATTTACTATCTTTAAAATCATTTGTTGTCATATTCTTAGCCCAAGATGTATTTTTTACTTCTAATGAAGTAGCTTGTGGTTTTGTTGTTTGATTTATTAATTCTGTTTGTTCACTTAGTCCTAATTCTGTTCCAGCTGTTCCATTTACTTTTTGTTCTTTTTCTTTTATTAATATATTTGGATAATATTTATGATTTGGAGTAAATATTTTTCCATAGTTTGAATTAAATTTTGAATAATCTGTTTCAACCATTTTATCTTGTATATCTTCTATTTTTATGTTTTGTACTTTACTTGCTAATTGTTTATTTGTATATAGTGTATTACAAGTATCATCTAATAATTTTACTGCATTGTTGTATCCATTATATCCATTTAATTTTATCTTTGATGTTGTTGGCAATTCGCTTATTAATCTTACTTGTCCACCTTTTATATCAAGTACTCTCCAATTTAAACTTTCTTGTCTTAATGTTGATGCTGTATTTTCACTTGAACCTGAATATGTATTTAACTCTTGTAGAATTGTATCTGTACTTGCTGTATCAGGTGTATATTTTATATAGTCTCCTACCTTTACTTTATTAGCAGCTAATATAGGTCCAACATATAATGTTTTCTCTCCTAAATCAATTTCATTTCCATGAACCACTTTAACAATATAAGTTCCAGCTTTTTCAACCTCAAACTCTAATTTATTTGAAGTCTTCCAATTTTCTTCTGTACTTAATTTATATTTAACCTGCCAATTACTTACATATCCTTCATGTTGAATATTTGAAACACTTATTTTATAATCTTCTGCACTTACATCAAAGCTACCTGTATTACTATTTTTATTATGATATTCCACATTATATAAGCCACTATCCATTTGGTCTATCATATAATAAATTGTTCCTTTATATTCCAATCCCTCACACGAAACCACATATCTATATTCAACATTAATTAAATAATCTCTTTCTATCCCATCCAATTCAAATTGTTTTTCTATATAATTTGAACTGCAATATCTAAATCCATTTTCTATTTCTGCTTTTTCCGCTTCTGTTCTTCCTGAATATATAATGTTTGATACAATATCAATGTTTAGAATTGATTTTTGAGCAGTTGATATTTTTTGTCCTATTTCAGTTTTATTTTCTTGATTCAAATCATTTACTTTTGTTTGTATAATAGTCAGTTCATTTCTTAGCTTATCATATTTTGCTAGTTCTATTGTCCCTTTTCCAGAATTTACTCCTATCGATGCTAATATCAATAATATAATTATTGTTATTACTAAGGTTATTATAGTTATTCCTTTTTCATTTGTTTTTTTCATATTTATTCTTCCTTTCATATTACAATTACAAAATAAGGAAAATTTGGCTGGGGTACTGTGATTCGAACACAGGAATGTCGGAGTCAGAGTCCGATGCCTTACCGCTTGGCGATACCCCAATATAGAATCTAGTCTTATACTATCACAATTCAATAATTTTGTCCATAACCATATAAACTAAATTTTAAAAAATTCAATTTATAATTTCAATTCATAACAAAAATTATATTTAGTATAAAATTTGACACTATACTATTTTAAAGTACCGCACAAGCAATACATTTATTTTATATTAGAAGTACCAACATCTTTGTTCCAAGTATCAATAACATATTGTTTCTCTGTATTTGGGACCAAAGCAATTCTAAAAGCCGACATTGGTTTATCTTTTGCATACATACACTCTTGGCCATTTGAACTAGTCTTAATCCAACCAACATTATCAACAAAAATTTGATAAACAATTGAGAAATACGAATAATCTTTCAATTTAAACCTTATACCTGAAATTCCATATTTATACTGTCCTGCAACAACAGTAGGTATTGGATTATTTCCATTTAAATCTGTATTTCTATCACTATTTATTCCACTACCTCCTAATTGAAAATATTTTTTTTCTTGCATTGTTACCAAATCAGAAGATTTCATAGACTTAAAAGAGCCGTCCAATGGATTATATCCATAATTATATATAACATTAGAAGTTTTACATTTTCCATAACTACCTTCACCCCAATGTGTATAAATATATGAACTTCCTTGCACAAAATCATCATCAACATTTCCACTAATATTAAATGCTAATGCTTCTGTTTTATAAATAGGATTTTCAGCTATCGCATTTTTTCCTGCAATATCATAATTTCCATATCCATATGACCAGCCCACCATTGAATTGTGTGAAGCATAGACAATATTAATATATGTAGCTTTTGTTATATTAATTGTAACACTTCCATTATTTCCTGCAAAATCTACAATTGGTAATTCATATGATATATTATTTGTAAATTCTTTCTCTATATTTAATCCATCTTTTGAAAACTTCCAGCCTTCAACTTTCCTTATTTGTTCACTTAATTTTATATTAGCATTTACTTTACCATCTGATATTTTATTTTCTATAAGTTCTCCTGTTGGAGCAATATTATCAATAGTTATTTTTGTATTGATTTCTAACAAATCGCTTTCAAGTTCTCCAGAATCTTTTGCAGTTCCTTCTAAAATATCTAATTTAAGTATTCCATTTCCTTGTAAACTACTTAATTCAATATCATATATTTTTCCATTTTCTATGTCTTGAATTTTATTATATTTTATATTTACATTTTTAACAATTTTATCACTTATTTTTACTCTCACATGCTCATTATCAAGAAAAACTTCTTTTAAATTCTTGTCCGTAACTTTTATTCTTACTGTTATAATATGTGTTTTATTTGCATAATTAGTATATTTCGAATTAGTATTTTTTATATCAACTAATTCTATTTTGGGTTTAGTTCTATCAATATTTAAATTTGCAACACAAAATTCATTTTGAAATATGTATTTTGCATATATAGTTGAATATGAAAATATTATAAAAACTCCTATTAACAAACATATAATAGTTCTAATAAAAAATTTATTTTTTATTTCTATCACCTCCTACCATTCTTCTTCACCTAATACAAATACATTAAATTGGTATTTTCTTATATTTTGTGAATCAATAGTATCTTGAAAATCATTAATATCTGTATCAATCTTTTCTTCATAATCCCAATACCAACATACATTTATATTAATCTCTTCATTCTTTCTGATATATCCATATAATTTTTCAGATAATCCTTCTAATGTATTTGATTCTGCCAATAGTTTTTCACCTTGTAATGCTTTAAACTTTAAATTTTTAGGTTTTTCATTAATACTTTGGAATTTTATTTGATATTTTAAATTTTGATTTGAGTTTAATTGAATGTAAAAACTCCCTTTTGTTCCAGGTGCTATCTTTTCATTGATAGAAGTTTTTTTATCATATGTATCTAATAAATTTATTGATTTAAAATTCATATTTTTGTAATTAACTTTAAAAATATATTTTTCTTGATTTATTTGTTTTGAGCTATTTACTTGTGTACTAATATCTTCTCCTTTAAAAAATAATTTTAGGAATAAAAAATCATCATTTTTATGTACTTTTGAAAAATTAGTATTTAAAAATATAATTGAAAATATGATTACCAAGCTTAGAATAAGAATCAGTTTTATTAATTTTTCTTTATATTTCATACCATCACCTTATGCCTTTTCTTGCTCTGTATGAACTCTTACTTGAATTTTTTCCATAATATCATTTATTGTATTTGTCTTATTCTTATCATATGTTATTTTTATTTTGTAATTTCTTTCTTCTTTCTTATCCTTAGAAATTTTTATATATTCTGTTTTATTATCTATTAGATTTATTTTATTTTCATTTTGATATAATTCTATATTTATTGAATCATCTAAATTTGATAATATTTCAATATAGTATTTTAAATCTGTTTCTGATAATTTATTTTCTTCATTATAATTTTTCACTTTAAAACAGTATTCTCCATATTTTTTTGTTTCTGTAATATCTATACTCGGATTATTTTCAATAACCAATATTGGTTCAGCTATTTGAGCTTGTCCCCTTATTATTACTTCACCTATAATTTTAGCCATACTATATCCACAAAACATTAATAGTATTACAATTATAATCACTAATGTAGCTGTTAGTAATTTTCCATTTTTACCATCTTTGCTTTCATTTTTATATATTTTTCCTTTTTGGATTATTGGTACATCCATATATTTTGCATTTTCTTTTTTATTCATTTATCCTCCCATATTTTTATAAAAATAACATTTTCATATTTTTTATTTTTATTCTAACTTTGTGGCATAACTTGTGTTCCTGAAACAATTACATCAAATGTATAATTTTTAATTTGTTTTGCTTCGTCTGTATCTAATTTATCATTTTTTGCAATTTCTTGTGGTGTTGAACCTGTTTCATATTTCCAGTTCCAAGCTATTGTTATTGTTTTGATTTTTTCATTGTCATTTGAATTAATAGTTCCTATTATTTGATCTTGTAATTCTGTTAATGAATTAAATGTTTTTCCATCATATTCGAATTTTAAATTTGTAGGTTTTTTGGATTCATTTTCAAATTTAACATTATAATTAATTCCAACATCTGCACCTGTTGCATCTACTTTTATTTGAAAAGTTCCAGCTGTGCCTGGTGCAATTTTGTTGTTTACTAATGTACTATTATTTATGGTTGATTTTAATGAAATTGTTTGCATTTTTTCTGCATTTTCATTTACCTTAAAACTCCAACTAGCAACATCTGCTGTTCCATTTCCTGTAACTTTGGACATATATTTAGCATATGCTCGTCCTCCTATAAATGATACTAATATTGCAGCAATTGCAATAACTATTAATACTATTTTTTTACTCTTTTTCAATAGCATTCCTCCCTTTTATTAAATTTTGTTTTTGGATTTTTTTAGATTTTAGATTTTTAAGCAAAGTTCATATGAACCGCTTTTTGAATTAAATTATAAAAAATATGAAAATGTAAGTTGATTATACTTCGGAATTTTTGATTTGTCAACAAAAACATTTCGACAAAAACCGACAAGATCAAGTAATATCTGTTCCATGAAAATAAGAAAAATTTTGTTCCAAGTGGTAATATATCAATATTTAAAGTCAAAGACCCAATGGTAGACCCCAGATATGTTTTTGACTAAAAATATTGATATATCACCACTCGGAACAAAATTTTTCTTATTTTCTATTTACTCCAATTATCCCTCCTAATATTCCAAATATAAATGCCGTTATTATCATTATAATTGATTGCAAATTCAAAGAAAAGTTCCAATTTAAAATACTAGATACTAGATATATTATTAATATATAAATTCCTCCTATTAATCCACCATTCATAAGTCCGTTTTTCTTTATTTTAACATTTCCTATTGAACTTCCTATTAATATACTTATTGCTGTTATTATCATTATTACTGGATTTATAACATTTTCTTCTATATTTGTATATGTTAAAATAATAGAAAAAATAAGTAGTAACAAAATAGTTGTTATTAGAGCTATTAATACTCCTTTCATTATATTTTTTAACACATTATTTTCTTTTATTTGTAAATTCTCCATACCCTTCCCTCCACAATTTTCAAATTAATAGCCTTTTTTTTAATTATATTAAAAAATTTTCGAAATATGCTTGACAAATCAATAATAAATGAGTTAAAATAAAAAAGTGCCAAGAACAAGCACGGATAAAACTATGGTGGATGTAGCGTAGTTGGTTAACGCGCCAGTTTGTGGCACTGGAGACCGTGGGTTCGAGTCCCATCTTCCACCCCATTATATATTGGGCTGTAGCCAAGCGGTAAGGCACCAGACTTTGACTCTGGCATGCGCTAGTTCGAATCTAGCCAGTCCAGCCATTCGTATAAACAACTTTCAAAAAATGAAAGTTGTTTATTTTTTGTATGCCTAACCAAATATCTAATAACAAATAAATAAAATAATTGCTAAAAAACTCAACAGACACATCGTTGCAAAGTAAAAATTTTAATGCTATAATAAAATTGTCTATTAATACGAAAAATATTGAAAGGATCCAAATAAAATGGAAAAGAAAAGAAAATTATTTTGTGAATATGGACCAATTGCTTATAAAATATCCCTATTTAAAGAAGCTAAAAAGAAAGATTTTATAGATTTTAAGAACGGAAAAAAATTTGCCAAAAAGAAAAATAAAGAAAACTTTGAATATATCTGGAAAGGAGATGCCAAAGTTTTACTTAGAAAATTACATGGAGTAGATATGCGGGTTACAAAAAAACAAAGTTAAAAACTTACAATTAGCAAGTCAAAAGATAGATGGAATAATTGTAAATCCAGGAGAAGAATTTTCTTTTTGGAATTTAGTAGGAAATGCAACAAAAAGAAAAGGATATTTAGATGGCTTAGTTATTAGTAATAGTCAAATAAAAAAGGGTATTGGCGGAGGCTTATGTCAAATGGCTAATATGATACATTGGTTAGTATTACATACACCTTTAAAAGTCACTGAATTGCATCATCATTCAGACGCCTTATTTCCAGATGTAAAAAGAAGAGTCCCTTTTGGAACAGGAACTTCAATTAGTTATAAAGCATTAGATTACAGATTTAAAAATACTACGGAATATCCAATTCAAATAAGAGTATGGCTAGATGACACATTTCTTTATGGAGAAATTAGAAGTACAATTCCTTTAAAAGAAAAATATAAGATTATAGAAGAAGATAATCATTATTCTAAGGACAAATATGGAATTTTTTATAGAAATAGTAAAGTATATAGAATAACTACTGATAAAAAGACAAATCAAGAAATAAAAAAAGAATTGATATTAGATAATCATTCACAAGTTATGTATGATTATGATTTAATACCAAAAGAAGAAATTAGGGTGTGAATATGATTTTAGATGATATATTAAAAATATTAAAAGAAAAATCTAGTAATAAAGCATATACAATAAACAATAAAAGCTATTCTTATAAACAACTATATAAATTCGTATGCAATATATATCACTTTTTATTAAAAGAAAATAAAGAAAAAAAGCCCGTTGTCGTTTATGGACACAAGGAAATTTATATGAAAGCAACATTTATAGCATGTTCTTTTGCCGGAATGACTTATGTGCCAATAGATAATAGTATGCCTAAAGAAAGAGTGGAAAAAATTATAAAACAAATAGATCCGTTATTAATTATAGGAAAGAATATATCAAAAGAAAAAATTTATGAGATAATGAATGAAGATAGTTATAATGAGATAAATGATATATATTTGAAACCAGATAACATTTACTATATTATTTTTACATCAGGAAGTACAGGAGTTCCTAAAGGCGTAAAAATAACTTATAAAAATTTGAACTCTTGTATAAATTGGTTAAAAAATATAACAAAAATAAGAAAAGGTGTTGTCCTTAATCAAGCAAATTTTTCGTTTGATTTATCGGTTGCAGATTTATATTTGAGTTTGATAAGTGAAAGTGAGCATTATATAATAAATGAAATTTTACGGGTTAGATTTTAATAAAACTTTTGAACAATTAAATTTAAGTCAAGCAAATCTTTTAGTAGCCACTCCCTCATTTGTAGATTTATTGCTGTTAGATAGGTCATTTGGAAAAGAATTAATGCCTAATCTACAAACAATTTTATTTTGTGGAGAAAAATTATTAAAATCAACTATTAATAAATTATATTCTAGATTTGACAGCTTACAGATAATAAATAGTTATGGACCAACAGAATGCACTTTTGCAGTTACAAGCACCCATATAAGTAAAGATATGCTAAGTAGCGAAAATGTACCTGTGGGATTTCCAAAAAAAGATGTAAGCATATATATCGTGGATGAAAATAGAAATAAAATGCATGATGGAAAAATTGGAGAAATACTAATTACAGGTGAAAGTGTTGCAGATGGATATGTAGGAAATATCTCAAATAATTCTTTTTTTGATTATGATGGAAAAAAAGCATATTTAACTGGTGATTTAGGGTATATAAAAAATGGTATGCTATACTATAAAGCAAGAAAAGATAGGCAAATAAAGTTCAAAGGTTATAGAATTGAACTTACAGATATTGAAGAAAATTTGCAAGAATTAGATTATATTAATAAGGCTGTGGTAATTAGAAATGCTAATAATGATGACAAGGTTTTAAATATAATTGCATTCGTAAGTTTAAAAGACAATGTAAATAAAACTGAATTAGAAATTATACAAGACTTGCAGAAAAAAATACCAGACTATATGTGTCCAAAAATAAAAATTATTAAGAATTTTCCATTAAATACAAATGGAAAATGTGATGAAAAGAGACTTTTGGAGGAATTTTAAAATGGAAGAAAAAATTATAGCAATAATCGAAAATTTAACAGGATATACGAAATTAAAAGAAAATAGAGATATAGATCTATTAGAAAATGAAATTCTTGATTCCTTAGCATTTATTGAATTAATAACTACTTTAGAGGAAGAATTTGATATAGAAATTCAACCTACACAGGTTGAGCCTAATACATGGAGAAATATTAAAAAAATTTCTGATTTAGTAGAAAAACTGAAATAAAAACAATAAAAAAGTTTAAGGAGCATCAAAAAGATGCTCCTAAGATTTATACACTATTACAGGTATATTTTTTTCAATTGTAGCAAAAATTTCCTTAGCCTTTTTAGGCGGCAAATTCACACATCCATGTGAACCATTCTTAATATAAATATCACCACCAAATTCTTTTCTCCATGTTGCATCATGAAGTCCAATATTACCATTAAATGGCATCCAATAATCAACCCAAGTTTCATATTCTGGTTTACCATTTTTATCTTTTTCTCCAACTAACGTTTTTCCTTTTCTCTTATAATTAAGATAATACACCCCTGTTGGAGTTTCATATTTTTTATTTACGTCTCCTGTTACACAATCTGTTTCTATTTTCAACTCTCCATCAATATAGACCCAGACATGTTGTCTTGTTAAATCTATTTCAACATAAGAATTTCCAATTCCATCATTTTCTGATGAAACTTCTTCATTTTCGTAAACAGGTTTACGTATAACATTTTTACCTGATGACAAGTCTTGTGTTAACTGTAAAAGTTCAGCTTTTACATCAATCCTATATCCGTAATTACCTGGATTTACATCAACACTTTTCTTTTCATCAGTTGGTTTAAAACTTCTAACCTTTCCAGTAGTATCTACTAATGATTTTAACTCATTAGAAACAAATTCTTCTAAATTTTGTTTCCAAATTTCGTCATCAAAATATGGTTCTCCTTCATCATCCAATGGAAGCCATAAATGTAAAATATCTGCATCTAATTTATATTTTTTTCCATTTGGAAGTAGATATTCTACATATGTAGAAATTCTATTATTATCTTCTAAATAATCCTTTGGATCTTCTACCTTATACAACTCATCTCCAATTGTAGCTGTATTTTCTCCGGCAGCAATTGCATTTTTTATTGCATCTATAACATCTTTTTTATCAAGATAATATGAATCTTTATTTGATGCAATAAATTTTTTCTCTTCTTGACTGTATGAACAAGAAGATTTTGATTTATCTTTCATATATTCTTCACTCATTTGTTCTAATGAATCAATTTTATTTTCTAGCATTGTTTCATTATATGAATATACTACTTGATATTCTCTTTTCTGTGCCTTACTATTCCAGGCTTTATCCTTCATTTCCTCCAATTTTGGTTCTATATCATTCAAGCAATAATCAAAATCATGAGCCTTTAATGAAACTATATCATTATTTTTTAATATAATTATAAACTCTTCATTTTGTTTTAATTTTAACAACTGTGTTGCATCATCTATTGTTAATTTTGAACAATCTAAACCATTAATAATAGTTTCTTCTGGAAATTGGTTCTTCTTTTTAAACATATCTAATACGAAGCAACCTAGTGTGATAATTAAGATCAATTCTATTACAAAAATTCTTACTTTCCACTTAATTTTCCGAAGTCTTTTTGCTTTTTCCCTTTCATTCATCTTCATAAATCCTCCTTAATCATTTAAAATTTTTATTTTGATTTTTATACAGAACGATGTTTTTATTATAACTTTTATTTAACATAATGTCAACTTTTATTTGACTTATTTCTTTAACCTATGTATAATATTGTTACAGTTAAAAATGATTTCTATATAAGAAAGGACACTAAAATGAGAAATTATTTAGAAAAATTAGAATATCCAAAGATATTAGATATATTATCAAAACAAGCCCTAACATACATCGGCAAAGAAAAATGTTTAACACTAAAACCATCAAAAGACAAAAATGAAGTAGAAAACATGTTAAAAGAAACAGAAGAAGCACTCAATATTTTATATAGATGTAACACACCACCAATCTCTGAAATAGCAGACAACACAAAAAACATAAAAACAATCGAATCATATGGAACACTATCTATAAAATCAATTTTAGAATTAACAAACATCTTAAAAATGTCAGATGAACTAAAAAAATATTTTTACAATGATTTTTTAGAAAGTACTGAATTCACATATCTATCAGACATTTTCTCAAAACTATATTCAAATAGTTCAATAATTGAAAAAATATCTTACAGTATAATTGACGAAAACACAGTTGACGACAGAGCTTCAAAAAACTTAGCATCCATTCATAAAAAACAAAGAAATATCGAGCAAGATATAAAAACAAAATTAAATACATTTTTACACTCACCTACATATTCAAAATACATACAAGAAAATGTTATTACAATTAGAAACGACCGTTATGTAATACCTGTAAAAGATGAATATAGAGGTCAAATAAAAGGATTTGTACACGATATTTCAAGTTCTGGCTCAACAGTATTTATTGAACCAATTTCAGTTTTCGAATTAAATAATGAGCTTGCTAATTTAAAAAATGAAGAAAACCTAGAAATAGAAAGAATTCTACAAGAATTAAGTAAATTATTTTATCCATATGCAAATGAAATAAAAGAAGATATCGAATGTATTGGTAAACTTGATTTTGCTTTTGCCAAAGCTAAATATTCTAGAAATATAAATGGTACAACACCTATCATAAATACACAAAAACAAATCATTTTAAAAGATGCCAGACATCCACTTTTAGACCCACAAAAAGCTGTTCCTATTTCACTAGAATTAGGCACCTCCTTTAACACATTAGTTATAACAGGTCCAAATACAGGAGGTAAAACTGTTACACTAAAAACAGTTGGACTACTAACAGCAATGGCATGTAGTGGGATAAATATTCCAGCATCAACAAAATCATCAATCTATGTATTTGACAACATTTTTGCAGACATTGGTGATGACCAAAGTATTACAGAATCACTTAGTACATTTTCAGCACATATGACAAATATTGTTGATATTGTAAAAAATTCAACAGAAAATTCATTAATTTTAGTTGATGAATTAGGCTCTGGAACAGACCCTGTTGAAGGTGCTTCACTTGCTATCAGTGTTTTAGATTTCTTTAAATCTAATTCATCTTTAACTGTTGCAACAACACATTACCAAGAATTAAAAAAATATGCGTTAACAACTGATGGTTTTGAAAATGCTTCTGTTGAATTTGATGTAAATACACTATCACCTACATATCATCTATTAATTGGTGTACCTGGAAAAAGTAATGCATTTGAAATTAGTAGAAAACTTGGCTTGCCAGCTTCTATTATTGATGAAGCTAAAAATAATTTAACTAAAAATGATATTGACTTTGAAGAATTGCTTAAAAATATTTATGATAATAAATCTAAAATCGAGAATGAAAAATTAGAAATTTCTAAAAAATTAAATGAAATTTCAGAACTAAAAAAATCACTAGAACGTGACAATGCAAAACTTAATGAACAAGAACAAGAAATTATTAATAATGCAAAAATACAAGCTAGAAATATTTTACTTGAAGCAAAAGAAGAAGCAAATGAAATCATTTCTAAAATGAATGATGTTTCTAAATCTAATATTGATTTAAATAATTTAAGAAACAAATTAAATACTGATATCAAAAATATTTCTGTGTCTTATTTAAATAAAAATGTTAAAAAGGAGTCTAAATCTTCTATTTCAGTTGAGGAAGCTAAAACTAATACAGAAGTTTTTGTAACTACTTTGGGACAAAATGGAATTATAGTTTCTAATGTATCAAAATCAAATGAAGTTCAAGTTCAAGTTGGTAGTATGAAACTTAGTGTTAATTTAAAATATTTGGAAAAAATAAACAAGACTGAAAAAGCAAAAAATAAATCAACAAGTTCTTATAGTTCTGTATCTAAGGCAAAACATGTTAGTTCAGAAATCAATGTTATTGGATTAAATGTTGACGAGGCTGTTTTCATTATTGATAAATTTTTGGATGATTGTTGTATTGCAAATCTTCAAACTGTAAGAATTATTCATGGAAAAGGTACTGGAAAACTTCGTGAAGGTATCCATAAATTTTTAAAATCAGATTCTCGTGTTAAGTCTTTTAGAATAGGTACATATGGTGAAGGTGAAATGGGAATTACAGTTGTAGAATTAAAATAAAAAAAATAGGGATTAGAAGCCAAGTCTTCAATCCCTTTCTTAATATATAATAATTACATTTTTATTTTAAATCAATTTCTATTTTCTTATTTTCTTTTAAATCAATCCTTCTATATTTAACTCCACAACAATCAAACAATTTTCTTGAAGCAATATTATTATCAGAATCAGCATATTTATCAGACAAATAAACAACCTCTTTAATACCTGACTGGATAATAATTTTAGCACATTCATTACAAGGAAATAAATCAACATATATCTTAGCATTTTCCAAATCTTTCTTACTTCCTCTATAATTCAAAATAGCATTCATTTCTGCATGACAAACATAAGGATATTTTGTATCTAAGTTGTTGCCTTCTCTTGCCCATGGAAATTCTTCATCACTAAACCCATTTGGTGCTCCATTATATCCAATTGACAAAATTCTGTTATCATTACTTACAATACATGCTCCAACTTGTGTTGATGGATCTTTACTTCTCATTGCCGATAATTTGGCTATTGACATAAAATATTCTTCCCAACTTATATAATTTTCTCTCTTTTTATTTATATCTCCGCTCATATAGAAGCCTCCTTTAATTTCATCTTTTATATGAACATATTACTATATTATTTTCAAAATATCAATACTTTTAAACAATATACATTATCTCATTATTAGGAAAATATTTTTTCATTTGTTCCCTTAAAAAAATTTCTCCATCTTCTCTGTACTGATTTTTATACATATATTTTCCTTTTCCTCTACCTGTCATTAACTCTTTATTATACAGATTTATGGCATTTGGGAAGGCTTCTTCGTTTATTTTTGTATGAACAAAACTGTATGTCATAAAAATAATTTCAAAAAATACATCTTTTTTTACTTTTTCTGTTAACCCTTCTGAAAGTCGTTTTATCAATTCCAAATATAATTCTTTCCAATTTTCAACCATTATTACTGGTGCTATCAAAATTCCAATATTATATCCCGCTTCTTTTAATTTATTTATTGCCTCAATTCTTTCTTTTAATCTTGATGTTCCGAATTCAACTCTATTAATAATCTGTTCAGGATTCACACTCATTCTTACAGTTACTTTTCCTTGATGGTCAACATCTAAAATATCGTTTACCATATCAAACTTTGTTGGAAATGTTAAATGTCCTTTTGGTGAGTTTTTGAAATTTTCTATTGTCCATGGCAAGTTTCCTGTAATTGTATTTTCTAGAATCAAATCACTATTACTTCCAATTTCAAATGTTAGGTCTTTTTCTGATTTATTTGCTACTTTTATTATCTTGTCTAGCATTTGCTCTCTATTTACAAATAATCTTAAATATGCGCATTTGTTATAATTACATACCAAATAACAATACATACATGCTGCTGTACATCCTGATGATGTATATGGTACTAAATAGTCTGATGTTTTATGATTATCTACAAATTTATGTGTTTTTCTAACTCCTATTATTAGGTTTTTTTTCATGTCCATAAATTCTTTGTTTTGTTTTTTTCTCATTTCTTCTATATTGTTGTGGTTTTCTATTTCTACTTTTGGTGTTTCTTTGTATTTTTCTAATAATTGTTTTCCTAATTCATATTTTTCAATTTCTTTTTCAAAATAAATAGCTTTAGGTTTAAACATATTTTTTCTCTCCATTCATTCAATAATTATAATTAGTTTAACCTAAAGCTTTTATTTTATTATTTATTTTTTTACATAAGTAATATACTCATATTTAAAATCATTAATTCCATCATCTGGACCTTGTTCTCTTGAAACCTCTTTCCAGTCATTTTCATTAATTTTTGGAAATAATGCATCTCCTTCAAAATCCTTATCCAATTGTGTAACATACATTTTTTTGCAATATGGCATTAACAAATTATAAATAATAGCACCACCAATTACAAAATGTTCTTCTTCATCATCCATATATGGTTGTAATTCCAATAAAGAATGAACGACTTTTACATAATCTGAATCTATATTAAAATCTGGATTCCTACTTAATATGATATGCATTCTATTTGGAAGAATACCACCTAATGATTCAAATGTTTTTCTTCCCATTATTATTGTATGCCCTGTTGTCTTTTCTTTAAATCTTTTTAAATCATCTGGTAATTTCCAAAGCATTGTATTATCTTTTCCTATTATATTATTTTTCGCTTTTGCTACTATTATACTTAACATTTCTTATGCTCCTTTATTATATAATTAAATATTTTACTTGACACATTAAATTGCAACTGGGATTTTTCCAAGTTTAATTTCTTTATTATAATCATAGTCTTTAATTTCAAAATCTTCGACTTTAAACTCATAAAAATCTTTTGTTGGATTATTAATAACTAATTTTGGACTACATTCTACAGGCTCTGCATCAATTAATTTCTTAATTAATGGAATATGTCTATCATAAATATGACAATCTCCAATATTATGTGTTAAAGTTCCAACTTCTAGTCCTGAAACTTGTGCAAACATACATAATAATGCAGCATATTGCATTGTGTTCCATCCGTTTGCTGCCAACATATCTTGTGAACGTTGATTTAAAATAAGATGAAGTTTTCCACCTTTTACTAACCATTGTGTAGAATATGCACAAGGCTCTAAATTCATATCTTTTAGTTCCGCATGATTAAATAAATTTGTCATTATTCTACGACTTGCAGGATCATTTTTCAGCAAATATAAAGCATAATCAACTTGGTCCATTTTTTGAATTCCTTCTTTTGTCTTGAATTCGTATTTTTGTGCAAATTGATACCCATATGCTTTTCCTATTGTTCCATCTTCTCCTGCCCATTGGTCCCAAATATGTGAATTTAGTTCACTCACTTTATTTGATTTTTTTTGCCAAATCCACAAAATTTCATCTATTGCTCTTTTTACAGTTTGACTATTATTTCTTAATGTTATCATTGGAAATTCTTTTCCAACATCATACACATTTTGAACTCCAACAATTGATATGTAGTTTGCTTCTGAACCATCTTCCCATCTCGTTCTTACACCAGTTCCTTCTGATGAATATCCTTCTTCTAAAATTTTTTTACAAGTTTCTTTAAAATGTTTATCAGCCTCTGTCATTTTAAATCCTCCTTTGGGGTACTTCTTTTATTTCAATTGAATTATAACATACCAAATTACATTTTTCTACATTTTTTTAAATAATTTTATATTTCTGCAAAAGCAAGAAAAAGTTTCTATCCAAGTAGTAATATATCAATATTTAATGTCAAAGACCCAATGGTAAACCCCAGATATGTTTTTGACTAAAAATATTGATATCTTACCACTTGGATAACAACTTTTCCTTATTTCCACTAAACTGCAAAAATTAAATTTCCCACTTTGGTACATATTCTTCTTCATGTTCTCCAAGCTCTTGAATATAGCCATTTTCCAAGTCTAATCTATACAAATAATTTTCAATTTGTTCATACTCTTCCTTAGTCAATTTTCTATTTATATCATCAATATCTTTTGCCTTATATGTAGGAAAATATTGGGCCATAACACTAACATAAACATCATGCATATTTTCATTTATCCATTTTAATACCCTTCTAGAATTCAAAATATGATTAGGCAAAACTAAATGACGAATAATCATACCTTTTTGCATAATACCATCATCATTAAAAATAGATTTTCCTGTTTGTCTATACATTTCTTTTAAAGCCTCTGTCACGATTTCAAAATAATTATCCACTTTTGATAAACGTTTAGCTAATTCATTATCAGAATATTTAAAGTCAGGTAAATAAATATCAATATACCCTTCCAACATTTTTAATGTTTCAACTTTTTCATATCCATTTGTATTATAAACTATTGGTAATTTCAAACCATTGTTACGTGCTATTTTAATTGCCTCAATTATCTGTGGCACATAGCTTGTTGGAGTTACTAAATTTATATTTTCAACATCTTTTTCTTGTTGCTTAATAAATATACTTGCTAATTCATCTATTGAGATTTCTCTACCTTTTCCTTGTTGACTTATCTCATAATTTTGGCAAAATACACAATTCATATTACAATTTGAAAAGAACACTGTTCCTGAACCTTTTTTACCACTTATACAAGGTTCTTCAAAATTATGTGTTGAATATAATGCTATTTTAACAATATTTTTTGATTTACATCTTCCTATTTGATTGTTTAGTCTATTTATTCCACAATTGTGTGGACATATTGTACATTTTTCAAGTAATTTTACATCCATTTATTTACACCTTCTAATTATTAGTTATAATTTACAGTCTAATCAGCATTTTATTTTGTAAATACTAAAATGAGTATTTCAACAAATAAATGAGACAATTTAAATCTGTCTCATTTTACACTTTGAACATATATATTTCCATCTGAATCTTTAACTAAATTAACTGTTTTTGTTGTAAATTTATCTAAATTTTCTTTTACAATTTCCACAGATTTATTTTCAGCTTCATTATTTTTCATAGTTGCAATTGTATCCTGATTTAAGTTCTTTATATATATTTCATATATTTCACTTTCATCTTCTACTCCAAAAGAATTCTCGTAATCTTCTAAATATTCTACTATTTCAACTTCATATCCACTTTTTGTCTTCTTTATATTTTTTATAAGGAAACAATCATCAAGTGCATCTAAGCCAATTCCAGAAGTTAAATATTTTCCTAATTCATCATTATATTGTATATATTCTGTTCCTTCTTCTGGAAATTGTTTAGTAAATTGTTTTCCAAATAACTGTATTGCCTTTTGTTCAATCTCTTCATATGTTGCTTCATAATTATCCAAATTTTTCTTTACTACTTCCCATGTCCACACATCTGGTGCATCATTAATATTATCAAATTTCGGTAATGCCTCTTCTGTTACTTCTTTCCACATATATATTTTAGATATATATTCTTGAACATTTTCTACTTCTGTTGCTGTTACCATATTTTGAGTTGATTTATTTTTATTTATATACATTCCTATAAAAATTACCAATAAAATGCAAATTATTGCTAGTAGTTTTTTCATTAGCATACTTCTCCTATTATAAACTAATTTATCTTTTAATTTCTGTTTCCACTTTTTCTTCTACACCTGTTGCAATTACTGTTACTTGTACTTCTTCTCCCATGTTTTCATCAATTACTGTTCCAAATATAATATTTGCATCTTCACTTACTTTTTCATTAATAATAGAAACCGCACTATTTATTTCCATAAGTCCTAAATCACTATTTCCCTTAACATTGAAAATTACACCTTTTGCTCCATCAATTTTACTTTCTGTCAATGGGTTTTCTATTGCTTGTCTAACTGCTTCTTCTACCTTTTTTTCTCCACTTGCTCTACCAATTCCCATATACGCTTTTCCTCTATAATTCATTGTTGTTTTGATATCTGCAAAATCTATATTTACTTCACCTACTGATGTTAATAAATCTGTTATACTTGTAATTCCTTGTTCTAATATATTATCAGCTAGTGAGAAAGCACTATCCAATGTTACTTTTGAATCTGTTATTTTTAAAAGATTATCATTTAAAACTACTATTAAATCATCAACATTACTTTTTAATCTTTCTATTCCTTTTACTGCTCTTAAACTACGTGCTTTTCCTTCAAATAAGAATGGTTTTGTTACTATTCCGACTGTTAATATTCCCATTTCTTTTGCAATTTCAGCAACAATTGGAGCTGCACCTGTTCCAGTTCCTCCCCCCATTCCTGCTGTTATAAATACTAAATCTGCTCCTGCTAACATTTGCTTTATATCTTCTTTATTTTCAATTGCAGCTCTTTCACCTACTATTTCATTTGCTCCTGCTCCTAATCCTCTTGTAGTTTGAACTCCAATTTGTAATATATTACTTGTTCTTGATCTTTTTAATGTTCCTGTTTCTGTGTTTATCATATAGAATGATACTCCTCTTACATTATCTTCTATCATTCTTGATATTGCATTATTTCCTGCTCCACCTACTCCTATTACTTTTATTTTTAATGTTTTGTCTAAATCCATTATATCGCCCATTTTTAACTTCCTCCCTGTTTTTTTCTTTTTGTTTCGATTTGTTTCTTATTATATATAAAAAAAGTCAAAAAAACAACTGTTTTTTTGACCTTTTTTTAATTTTATTAATAATTTGTAACAGATTTCTTTTTCTTTTGAATTATCCATATATTTTTTAAACATATTAAAATACCTATTAAAAATATCAACATATGCCTATAAATGAATCTAAGATGCATAATTGTATGATTCCCTAATGCAAAATACCATACAAATGGTATTAATGATATCAGAAATATTGGAACATTTTCCTGAAAATAATCAGAAACTTTTTTCATTTTAACTTTATATTTTCTAGCCATCATTAATAAAACAATTATTGCAAAATCAAACATAAAAAATATATATTCCAAATTATTTATTAATAAAATTCCAACTATTTGTTGTATAGTTGCTGTCTTGTATTCATTATAACTTTCTGACCTATATCTCACTTGTGAAATAGCTGATTTTATTAATCCCTCATTATATATAACATCATATATAATCCATTTACTTAACCAAGTTATTCCATACCCAATTATCCATACAAAACTTGCCTTTACTATTATTTTTATATAGTCTTTACATTTTAATTTATTATCATTTTTTTGTTTATACAATATATAAATTAATAATGGTACACCTAATGTTATTAATGGAACTGTTAAATAATCTACAAAATTAGTTATACATGCAATTATAAAAATATACAAGTATAAATTTTTTATTTTATCTATTCTTTCTAATAATATTATACTTGATATCATCATAACCATAAACACAGGTGCACTTTCTAATGAATATGACACAAAAAAATATCCTTGTATTATTAATGAAATTGCAAAGATTATTGATATAGCAATTCCTAATTTTTCTTTTAACAATTTTATTAACCATACAAATAATATTACAAAAACAAATAATAAAATTTTTCTTATTTGACTAACATTAAAAAATATTAACAATGGTCTAAGTATTGGTAAATAACCATGCCAATATCTAGCATAATTAACTGATGTAACTATATTTCCATCCAAAAAATCTTCTAATTCTCCTACTGGATCATAGTAATATGGACTATTAATTGAAATTGATTCACCATTAGTATCTGGAAGTGAATTTTCTGTGAGTCCTTTTTCATAATTTTTTCTTACGGCCATATATGAATATACAGGATTTGTATTATCTATTGAATATGCTTCATTTATCATAAGTACATCAGTATAATTATTATTTACAACATCACACCAATCAAAAAATTTATAAATATTATCTTCTTTTGTAAGTATCTTTGAAGATTCTCTTACATTTTTTTCTATTAGACTTGATGGAAATAAGGAACTTGTAAATAATAGCACATTAAATATTAATAGTAGTCCACAAAAAGTTAATATATATTTAATTATTTTTTTCATTTCATCACATTCTTTCCTAAATTTTAAATATCTTAGGATTTTTCTTCCTCTTTTTTTACTATATATTTTCTTTTTTCTAATGCTAATTTGCATATTAAGTTCAGGTGCCTAAACCCATCTCTTATTGTCCTTAAATGGGGTTTTCCATTTCTTAAATCTTTTCTTAATATTGTTGGAACTTCTATCATTTTTAAATTATTAATTTTTGCAATTATTATCATCTCACTTGCATATTCCATTCCTTTTTGCGATAGCTTTATTCTTTCAATACTTTCCTTTTTATATGCTCTTAGTCCACAATGGTAATCTTTTATTGGTGTATGAAATATTAAATTTGAAAATTTTGATAATATTTGTACTCCGATTTTATGTGATAATGACATTGCTCCTTTTTCTATTCCACCTTTAAATCTATTTCCTACAACTAAATCATATCCTTCATCTAGCTTTTCTAAAAATTTATCTAAATGATAAAAGTCATAGCTTCCATCACTATCTCCCATTATGCAATATTTTCCATGTGAATTTTTAGTTCCATTTATTAAGGCTGCTCCATATCCTTTTTCTTTGCATATTACTACTCTTACCCCATTTTTTTCTGCTATTTTTACACTGTTATCTGTACTATTATTGTCTGATACTAATATTTCTGCATCTAAGTTTTTTTCTTTTATATATTTTTGGATTTCTTTTATACAATATTCTAATGTTTTTTCTTCATTTAAACATGGTAATATAAATGTGTATTTTGTTTCCATTATCTTTTTTATTTAATCTCCAAACTTTATAAATTTTCTATTACATCTAATGGATATAATTTATTTTCTTTAAGCATATTTAGTGTTCTTTTTATTAATCTTTCATCTCTTAGTTTTTCACTATTCATGCATTCTAATTCCTCTTTTGAAATCCACTTTACATCTAAAATTTCATCTTTATTAAATGTTATTTTTTCTTCTACTAGTTCTGTTGTAAATGTTATTATCACAAACGTATTATTTTCGAAATATGAAGTAATTATTGGAAGCATCTTTTTTAATCTAACTTTACAACCTGTTTCTTCAAAAATTTCTCTAATTGCTCCTTCAAATACAGTTTCTCCATCTTCTAAATGACCTGCTGGTACATTCTATTTTCCATAACATTTCTTTTTAGCTTCTTTGACCATTAATATTTTATTGTCTTTTTCTATAATTCCACCTACAATAATCTGCATAACTAATTTCCTCCTTAAATTTTATCAACATCTATCCCTAATGCTCTAAAATTTTCATTTATTTTAGTCATATTTCTATACATACCTTGTTCTAATTCATATCTATAATTTTCTTTTTCAATATTTAGATTTTCATCTTCTAATTCTTTTTCAATATCATATGGTACTTTTATAAATTGAAATGATATGTCTGATGAGTATTCTTTACTTCCATATTCTCCCTCAATAATCAAATAATTGCTTTTTGTAGTTTCTAATGTATTACTATCTTTATTTTTGTTTCTTATAACATCAAAAGAATTTCCTACACTTCCTATATTTATTATAGTTTTATTGTATATTTTATCCATATATGGATGATGAATATGTCCATATATTACAACATCTGCAACATTTTGTGATTGTGTATGTTCACTTGGTAAGAACATTTGATACTTTTCTTCAATTTTATTAACATTTATTATTGCTTTATTGTTGATTGTTGGTGTTGCATGAAATAATCTTACTAAACTTCCACTCATGTAAAACTCATAACAGAATGGTAAATTTGATAGGTATTCTCTATCTTCTTTATTTATTAATGATTGATTCCATTTTATTCTTCTTTGTTCTTGCTCATTTAGTTGATTTATGTTTTTATGTTCCATTGAGAAGTATTCGTCACAATTTCCTTGTATGACTATTTCACATTTTTTTCTTATAAGTTCTATGCATTCTTTTGAGTGCACTCCTTTTGCTATTATATCTCCTAAACATATTATTTTGTCTGTTTTTCTTTTTTCTATGTCATTTAATGTTGCTTTTAATGCTTCTAGATTTCCGTGTATATCCGAAATAATTGCTATTTTCATTTTTTTCTCCTTTCGATTCTTTAAATATAATTTACTATATCTTCAAATGTGTCATATCCACTTTCACTATTTATATGTCCTGCATTTGGTATTAAAATTTGCTCTGTTGCAATCTTATTTGCAAAATCTTTTTCTACTTCATATTTTACATATGGATCATTATCTGAATAGAAACATATTATTTCATTTGCATATTGTTTTACATCTTCTAAGTTATCAAAATACATCGTTCTATTTACTGTATCGTATTCTTCATTTATTCCTAAATAGTTGTTAAATCCACATACAAATATTAACTTTTTCACTTTCACTTTATTCTGTACTAAAAATTTGCAAACAAATACTGGTGCAATGCTATGTGCTATTATTGTTGTGTTTTCATTGATTAATCCTAAATCTAAATAGTATTTAAGTAGTTTGCTCCAATTTTCATAATTTTGATAATCAACTCCTATTGGAAATTGTGGTACATATACTTGTTTTCCATCTGTTGATATAAAATCTTGTACCCAACTAAACCAATTTCCAAATGGACTTCCAAAACTTCCATGTATTATAAAATAATTTTCCATATTCTACCTCCTTGTTTTATGCTATTTTTCAATTTCACTCTCATATGTATCTTTGTATTGCTCAAACTTAACTTTCGCTCTTTGTAATCCTGCATCAACTGCCATTTTTAAATAGTATTCTGATAATCTTAAATTCTTTTCTGTTCCAACTCCATTGTAATAAAAATTTGCACCTAAATCATATATTGCAGGTAAATGCCCTTGCATTGCACAAGCATGTATTAATTCAAATGCTTTCTTTTCATCTCTTTCAATATCGCCAAATCCAAAATAGTAATAAGTTCCTAGGCAAAATTTTGGAAATGATTGTTTCCTTGGATTTTCTTTTTCTTTCTCGATAAGTTCTAACAATGGTTTATAAGCATTTATATGTATTTGCTTTGCTTTTTCTTTATCTTGTTCTACTCCATCTCCAAAATAATAACAAGCACCAACTCCATATGTACAACAAGGATCTCCTAATTCTTTTCCTTTTTCATACCAGTACATTGCTTTTTCATAACTTTGCTCTGCTCCATTTTCCTCACTATCATAACTTCTTCCTAAAATATAGCATGCAAGTTTATCTCCATTTTTAGCTTTTCCTTCTAAATCTTTTAAATCAAAAGTCATTGGCTTTATACTATTATCCATTTTCTGTTTCACCTAATTTCTTTAATAAAATATATCTTTTTATATTTTTGTCTTTCTGATACCAAGTTTGTTCTTCATATCCTAAATCTTTTAAATTTCTTAAACTATAAACATTTCCAAAAGTTACTTCTGCAATAATATTGCTTATTCCTTTTTCTCTAGCTCTTTCTTCAAGATATTTTACTAATGTTTTCTGTAATCCATAACCTCTATACTTTGGTAATACTACAACACCATCTATATCTGCACAACTTCCATTTAAATTAGGAATCATTTGTTTTAATTCTTTCATTCTATTTGAAACTGATAAGAATATCCATGCTATCATTTTATTATCTATAAAAGTACCATATATCTCTCCATCATTTATTGGATCATTCAATATTCTTAAGTATGTTTCTTTTTTAAACGGCAAAAAATACCCCTTTTCTTCTTGTTCAAAATTCTCTATTATAATGTTTTGTATATTGTATATTTCATCAACATCATTAATGGTGCATTTTCTTATCTCTATATTTTGTTTTCTAATGTATTTAAAAAGATATTTATATTCTTCTTCATGTATTAATAATCCTTCTGCTTTTTCTTCGACCATTTTTTCTAAATCTTTGTAAAATACATATTTAACTTCTGATACTTCATTATCTTCAAAAATATATTCTTCAATCTCTTTATTACAATTTAATAAATATACATATTGAAATTCCATATTTTTAGGATTTTTCGTGCTTTTAATTGTTGCAATATATTGTAAATCTTCTTCTTTTACTTCAACTCCCAATTCTTCCTTTAATTCTCTAATAGCTCCTTCAATTACTGTTTCTCCAGCTCTAATGTGTCCTGCTCCAGAAATGTCCCAAAAATTAGGATGAGATTTTTTTGTTGCACTTCTTTTTTGTAATAGAAGTTCCTTTTTATCATTCATAATCCAG
>FR901953.1:0-12381 GCA_000438255.1 Clostridium sp. CAG:389 | reverse complement strand
GACGTGTGCTGTTCTATGAAAATTTCCGTCTTCATGTGCTTGTGTTTTTTCTTTTATTTCTCCTGTTGGATTATTATTATAATCAAATATATCTATATATTCCATAATTACTTCCTGTCTTTTAAATCTTTTTATATATTTATATCATAATTTACAACATTTTCATAGCTTTTTATTAATATTTGTTTTCTCTAGTTTCCTAATACTGCCATTTATAAAAGTAGGCGTAACTTTAGCAAATTCACATATAAATTCAAGTCTTTGTTTTAGACATTCTTCAATTTGTAATTCTTGTTTAATTATTTTCAATTTTAATACCATCCTTTCGATTGGATGATTTTAATATTGTTTTTAGGTAACAAAAAAATCAACCAGATTTTATTTTCTGATTGATTTTTGTATCATTTCTGTTCAATTTAGTTCGAACAGATACGTCATTGGTGCCTTAGCGGTGGTTATTTGCGAAAAACCATACTCCCACATTTGCTCCCATTTCCGATTATCGACTGTATATACATTTTAGCATACTTTTTATAAAATGTATACTTTAAAACACAAAAATTTGCTTTTTTATGTAAAATATAGTATAATTAAGATATGGTAACATTGTTGTTGCACCTTTGAAAAGGTAAACTTTCGGAGGTGCATACCTCCGAACAATTAAAGGAGGAAATTTTATGAAACGGTTTATTTTACTTGTAGTTATCATTATGTGTGTTGCCCTAACAGGTTGTCAGGCAATTGAAAAAGAAGAAAAAATTGACGTAAATGCAACGGTGACAGATATTCAATATTGGAGTTCGTATGTAACAATGATGCCTATATCTAATGGCAAAACTACGACTCTCATACCGCAAACGCATCCAGCACGTTACTTAGTAACCATTTCGTATGAAGATGTATCAGAAACTTTTAACGACAGAAACTTGTACGAAAATGTCAAAGAGGGAGATACTATTCAAATGGTATTATACAAAGGTTATGATAAAGATGACAACTTGATTAAGCAAACACTACAATTTCCTGAATAACCGTAAATCGTTCATTAGAACGGCAATGAGAGAATGAATATCAATTTCATTCTCTCCATTTGCATTCTAAAAAAATCTTATTTTTGAAGTACCTTATAAATATTGTAAAACACTTCAAATACAAAAATATTTTGTTCTTTTTCAGTTAGTTCCATTACTTGTGCTGATGTTATAAGTAAATGCTTATAGTTAAGAAGATTCAAGAATTTCGTTTTGTTATATTGTTCATCAACTGCACACAATAATTTCTTTAAAATCTCTAAAACATTATCATTTTTAACTTTTACATGATAACTTTCAAGCATATCTATGCTTAATCTTAATTTATCTGCGAAGTCTAATGTTTCAAAATACTTTACTAAATTCACTACTTTTTCATTATTACATTTTAATATCATAATTTTTTACCTCCGTTTTACAATTCATAATTTCTTTTTTTAGTGTTTTTATTGTCTATAAAATCAATATCTTCTTGTCTTAAAATATTATCTATTTTAAGTTCTTCATAGAATTTTTTATAGGTTTCGTTTTTAGAATATCTAACTTTATTCTTTATAAATTTCATTAGTTTATTCCATAAATATTTGAATGGCTTTAATATATTTATTTCCTTTTGTTGTTTTGAAATAGTATTTTTTGCTATATCTAAATTTTGTGTTAAATCTCTTATTTCTATATTTTTTTCTCTAATAGTAGAGTTTAATTCTCTAACTTCGTTATGATGTTCTTTTAAATCTTTTTCATACTCCCTTATAATGACATCTAAATCATTTACTTTTTTCATTGTTTTTGTAGTATCTTCTACTTTCGAAATATAATCTTTTATAGTTGTTACTTGTTCTTGTGAAATAGTATAATTCTTTTTGTTTACTAGATTAGGCTTTAAATTAGATACTATTTCTTTAATATTATTGCCATTTTCATTTACTAAATCTGTCTTTTTATTTGCTTGTTCTAATAGTTTCTTATTCTTTTCATATTGCTTTTTTACTTTATTATAGTTCTGCATTTGACTAACTGGAATATCTTGATTTCTACCTTTTTCTTTTGTTTTGAGCTGATAATCTTGTTCATATACTTTGTTAAATGATTTTATACAGCAATTTCTCATTTTGTCTTGTATTCTAGTAAGTGATTCTTTTGTAAATATTTGTGATTTTGCTACTTGTTTTTTCATTCCATTTTTGTATCCGTTCTTTTATTGGAATGCCAATCATATGAAGATGGGGACTTGTTTCATCAAAGTGAATTACTGCATTAGCTATTTTAAATTGCGGGACGGCTGTTACAAAATCTTGTAGTTGTTCTTTATAAACTTGTACCATTTTATAGCAATATTCTTGTGTTTTATCTTGCCAAAAATTCATATCTCCAAGTTCAATTATTATTTCACAACATAAATCTCTATTAGAATTTTTTGATATATGTTCAAAGTAATTTTGTATTTTTCTATTTTCTTTTGTTTGCTTATTGTTGTATTCAATTCTTGCATTTTCAAACTCTTGTAAATATAAATTTTGAACATCATTTATTAAATTACCTGTTCCATAAATTACAGAGATTAGTTCTGTTTTGTTATCGTATTTTCTTAAATTATGGTTATTGGCTTTTGATAATTGTGCCAAATTTTGAATAGAATTATTACTAAAAGAAGTTGTATTTGATTGATTATTTTTTGCAATTTCTTTTGCTTTTTTAGTTTTATTTTTATCGTTTCCAAGATGTATAGAATAGGCTAACATCTCATTCATTTTTCATACTTCCTTGCCAAGAGGATTTTGTCTTTCCAAATATCCTAACCCCCTATGGATTTTGACAAATATGTCAAAATTCAGGTGGCTCTGCGAGGTAATAAATTTTCTTCCATTGGAATAAAATTTATTCAAATTAACTATCGCCACTTTCATTTTTACTTTGTAAAAACAAAACGTGCCACGTTAATTTGTTTTAAGAAATGCCTACGCAGTTGTATAAGCAATAGCACCTATTCGTACATTTTCTTCTTGTGATGTTGGAAACGTTTTTTCTTCTTTTACTGCTACCATTCTTATTAACTTTTCTTTCGCTGTATCAATTTCAAATTCTACTTCTTTATCTCCATAACTTTTATTCAAATCCATTTGTGCAACTTCATAAAATTCTATTTCAAATATTTGATGAATATAACTACTTCTAAAATTGATTTTATCAATTTGCAAGTACCCATTTTCATCTTTTATTAGTACAACTGATTCTATAAACTTTGAAATAAACTCTTGTTTCTCTTCTTTTGATTTTTTATTCCATTCTTCTTTTATTTTTTCATTTAAAGTATTATCTCTAATTTGCTTTTCTCTTTCTATATCTCTATCAGCCATTAGTTGTTGAGGAGAAAATGTTATAGCATTTAAGTTCAAAGTATCTAACTTTTTCTTTTCTAATATGCTTAATTTTTCTTCTATAACTTTATAATCTTCCGAGAAATCTTCCATTTCTACAATACCACTTAAATATGCTTTTTTAATTCTTTCTCTTTGTTTTTCTATCTGTTCAATTTCTTTGTCTATTTTTTCTGTACTTGTTTCTTTTTTATCTGCTAAAACTGGAAAAAAATACTTTTTGACTGACATATCATATTCAACTAAATCTAATATAAAATGTTCTAAACATTCTTCTATTAAATCTTCTCTATAATATAACTTGCAATGTTCACAGTTGTAATACATATATTTTTTCTTTTTACCACCTGAGCCTTTGCATTTCATTATTCTATTACAGTTTGGACATCTCAGTTTTTGAAAGAATAAATAAACTCTATCTCTTGTATAGGCTCTTTGATTTTTCTCTTTTTGTATTTGTGCTTCTTCCCACATAGCACGACTAATAATTGGCTCTACAACATTCATATAGATTATTGGCTCTTTGCCTTGTGCTTTTCCAATTTTCTTGTATTGTTCATAATCTCCCATATAAATACGATTTTCTATTATCTTTTGAATATGGGAATCTCTCCATTTTTTAGGAAATAGTATCTGCTCTTCTTTAAAGATATTTGCTATTTGTTGAAAGCTTTTTCCCTCTAAATACATATTGAATACTCTTATTATAATCTCTTTTGTAGTTTCATCAATTACAGTTCTCTTGTTACTGTCTTTCTTGTAACCTAATGAAATAGTACCGTGGCAAATGTCCAAATTTTATAGCACCATTTAATCCAAACTTTGTCCTTTCACTCACTATTTCAATTTCTAATTGAGATAACACTGTTAGCATTTTTACAAAGAAACGACCATTAGCACTGCTCGTATTTACATCGTCCCTATCGCACACCAAATAGGTATTATGCTTTTCTAATACTGCAATTAGTTCCTCTAAATCACGAACTGAACGTGTAACTCTGTCTAGCTTATATGCGACAATATAGTTGATTTTGCCTTTCTTCATATCTGCTAACATCTCTTGAAATGCTGGTCTGTGTTCCATATCTTTTGCACTTATTCCAGCATCTTCATACACCTTAAATACTTCGTATTCTTTAAATTTACAAAGCTGTAATAGTTTTTCCTTTTGTTCTCCTAAACTAAATCCGTTCCCTAGCTTGATCATCTGTACTAACTCTAATATAAATTCCTGCTACTTTCTTTTCATCATTCATTATTATAAATCCTCCTTCCAAAATTGATGATAGAAAGGCACTATAAAAAGTGTCACATAGCAATTTGCAATTAGCATTTGGCTATCGACACTTTTAGAATTTTATAATTTATTTATATTAACTTATTTTTAATATCACAAATAAACCAATATAGTATATTTTTTT
Source organism: Clostridium sp. CAG:389 (assembly GCA_000438255.1). Lineage (GTDB taxonomy): Bacteria > Bacillota > Clostridia > TANB77 > CAG-508 > CAG-269. Next base: position 7,551 of record FR901953.1, on the reverse strand, counting down.
AAAACTCTAAAATTATCAATGCCTTGCTATGTAATCTTTTAATTGAGATAACGGATATTTGTTTCTCAAATCATTCACATAAAAATAATCGTGTTCATTAAAGAATAAATAAAAATTATTTTTAATCACTAATCTATGGGGCTCTACATATGCTAAATTGCTATGTTCAATAACTCTTAATGAGCCTTGATAAATTTTAGGTTTTTCCTTTCCTTTTAATTTTAATTGGCACGCCCACTCAATTTTAGAATTTAGTTCTTTACTAATATTGATTTGTTTCTTGATTATGTTTAACATAATATCACACCTTTCCGAAAATTTCAATACTTAGGCACGAAAAAAATCGACCTTTTACAGTCGATTTAATCGTTTTTTTCGTCTGGTGCGACGATATTATCCTTTGGTGGGCAGGGATGGATTCGAACCATCGTACTCAAATGAGAACAGATTTACAGTCTGCCGCCTTTAGCCACTCGGCCACCTACCCATATTAAATTTTAGAAATATATTGTCGACGCATCGACAATTGCTATTATAAGCTTTTTATATACTTTTGTCAATACATTTCTAAAATTTTTTTCTAAAATTATCAAAAACTTTTTTATCAACATTCATTTTACCAGCTCTTTTAACAAAATTATAGCCATACTTTTCATTTAAACCATCCAAAACACTATCAAGTTTCTGTTGTTTCTTAGAATCCTCTGTATTTCCAAACAAAGATAACTGCAATTGTTCCTTTTCAACCAAACCATCCACTCTAACACCAACAAGTCTAATAAGCATACCTGTTTTATACATTTCTCTAAACAAATATTTAGCATTTTTTAATATTTCCTTTGTACTTGAAGTAGCACAATCTAACTTTGCTTGATGTGAAAAATCTTCAAAATTTTTAGTTCTTAATTGAACATTTACAACAGTAGCTAACAAATCTTCCTTTCTTAATCTATAAGAAACCTGTTCTGATAAAGCAACAATTACTTCTTCTAATTGTGATATATCAGAAACATCTATTGGTAGTGTAACTGAATTTCCTATACTTTTGGGTTTTTCTGGCAAATAATTAACTTCTGCTTCATCAATTCCATTTGCATATTCCCACATAACCTTTCCGAATTTTCCAAACTTTTTAATCAGCAATTTTTCATCTGATTTAGCTAATTGTCCTATTGTTTTAATGCCCATATTATATAATTTAGGTACTGTTCTTTTCCCTATCATAAATAACTCTGATATTGGCAAATCCCACATTTTTTGTGGTATTTCTTCTTCATATAATGTATGAACTCTATCTGGTTTTGTAAAATCTGATGCCATTTTTGCTAATAATTTATTATGAGCCACACCTACATTAACCGTAAATCCTAATTCTTTCTTTATTCTTTTATTTATTTCATTTGCTTTATTTATTAATTTATCACCCATCAAGTAATTTGTCATATCTAAAAAACATTCATCTATTGAATATCTCTCTATCTTGTCTGTATATTCTAACAGTAAATTATATAATTTATTTGAATATTCTCTATATATTTTATAATCACCAGGATATACTTGTAAATTTCTACATTTTTGTCTTGCACTATATAATGTCTCTCCTGTAACTATTCCAAATTGTTTAGCTTTCGAACTTTTGGCTAAAACAATTCCAGATCTTTTTGTTTCATCTCCACCTATTACAGCAACTTGTTCTCTTATATCTACTTGTTCACCATTTTTCAACTTATACACAGCAAGCCAAGACAAAAAAGCATTATTTACATCAACATGTAATATTTGTCTTTCCATATAATATCACCAGTCTTATTGTAAAACATTTGTTTTGTTTTGTCAAGTGTTTTCTTTTTCTAAATCAAAAAATTATTACAATTCAAATCTCAATAATTCTCACCTATCCTTTACTAAGTGAGAAATAAGGATTGAAGAACTTTCCCCAATCCTTATTTTTTAGCATATTTTATTTTTAAATTGTAAATCACCTAATTTTTCTGTTGTAATATATCCTGGTTGTGCCTTAATAACATCTGGAATTCTATTAACAACTGTTGCACAAGTTAATTCAACTGTTGCAGGTTTTTCAACAGTAATAGTTGTTGTTGGTTCTCCTTCTACTGTCCAAACATTTTTATCAAATTCGTCTGGTGCATAAACTTTTCCTATACATTCAGATTCAATTGTAATTCCTTCTTTTGTTTTTGTTGTAACTACTGCACTCATTCCAGTTGCATCTCCTGCTTTTATTGTCATATCCAATGTTGATGAATAAATATCATCTTTATATGTTTGTGGTACGCATTTTTGTGTTTGACTTATAATTGTTAGTCCCAATTTTGAACATAACCATCCATTTACATTCCACATATATGATGGTGCATATTCGCCTTTATTTATTATTTCTTGTCTTTCTTCATCTGACATTCTATCTACTGATGCAACTTGTTTGTCAAAGTCTTCTAATGTTAGACCTGCTCCATGTGCTTCTGCTAACGCTATTCCATAGTCTTCAACATTATAACTTGAACTTCCTTTTATTTTTGTTATTTTTTGTGTTGATCCTGCTATTGATGTTATAAGTTGTCCCCAATATATATCTTGATATCCTGTTCCAGTTATTGTACAATTATTTGTTTTTGCTAGTTCATCAATTTTATTTGTTAATGTTGGATTAGAATTTTGTGGATAAAATGCTTCTTCACATGTTGATATTGCATTTATCCCTAATTTTGCACATAACATGTAAGGTTCCTCTAATTCTGCTATTAAACTTCTTGTTGTTATTATGCATATGTCTGGTTTTGTTGTTTGCATCATTTCTTCTGCATCTTCCACTGACACAACAATTATTCCTAATTTTTCTTTTCCTAATATTTCTCCTATATCTTTTCCTATTATTGCTGGATTTACATCTACTGCTCCTACTATTTCAATTCCTTTTTCTAGCATGTATCTCATTGTGTATAAACTCATTTTTCCTACGCCATATTGTACGGCTTTGATTTTTTGTTCCATAATTGAAACCTCCTTTGTATTTTATTTTATATAATTTTTGAAATTATATACATAAATTATGAACTACAAAGTTGTATTTTATATTTTGTATTTTATCACAAACTTTATTTTTTAACAATAATATTATTATAAAAAATTAGTACAAAAAAACATCGCATTTCTACGATGTTTAATGGTGGTGCTCCCTCAAGGATTCGAACCTTGGACCCACCGGTTATGAGCCGGTTGCTCTGACCAACTGAGCTAAGGGAGCATAAATATTAATTTGTTTATTGCTTAACGCAAGATAAAGTATAACCTATTTTTTTTACATTGTCAATACTTTTTTTATATTTTTTTCATTTTTTATTTTCCATTTTTTACCACAAAGTAAATATATTGCTTTTTATAATTTTTTATGATATAATCATTAACGCTGCATAATATTAATTAAAACTAAGGAGTTGATGAAAATGGAATGTAATAATAAATTCAAAGCATCTTTAAAAATAAATGTTCCAAACATCAAAAACGTACAATTTAATAATATGAATGAAACTAATTTATTATTATTAAAATTAGGGTTATTTCCATTACCTAATGGAGTTCAAGCATCATTATCTGATGACCATAAATATTTAAATATTAAATTAGCTGAAACTGAAAAAGAAAAACATATTCAATATCAATTTCCACTAGAATCACCTGATTTATCTGCATTAGAACAAAGAAAAGATTATCAGGAATTATTAGATAGATATGATGTATATATTAATGATTATATCCATGAAAAGTTAAAAAATGCAATACTAGAATCTAAACATTTACAAGAAAAATTTCCAGGTTTAGTTTTTAATATAAAAATAAGAGTCAAATCTCGTGAAAGTTATTTAAAAAAATTAAATAAAAATATATTAGAAGGTAAATCACCTTATATTAATGATATAATTGGCGAAAGGATAATAATTTCAAAATATAATATTTCTGATGATATAAAAGTATGCGAAAATGAGCAATTATTAACAAATATGTGTTATGAAGTTGCAAAAGCATTGTATGATTTTAGAGGTAATACTAATTTCAAAATGGCAAAAAATGTTGAACCATGTAATGCTAGTACTGATAAATGTTACATATCAAAAGATTATATAGAACATAAAAAAGATAATGGTTATCAATCCTTACATATATCAATCACTCATAAAAATAATCCTGATTTTTGTTCTGAAACACAGATAAGAACTTTCGAAATGGAAAACATTTCTAAAAAATCAAATAAAGTTGCTCATACAAAATATAAATCAAGACCTGTAAATGATTTAGCTGCTAAAAAAGTTCCTTTGTATTTTGAAATAACATCTTTTAAAGATGAATTCGGAGATCCTATTACAATTAATTTAGATTTTGAAAGCAGATTTTATCATTTCTACAATTCTGATAGAGATTCGTCTGCTCCTTCACAAACACCTCCAATTACTTATAAAAAATTTAGAAAAGAGCAATATGAATTAGAAAATTTATTAAATATTAGATTTAAAGATATACGTCAGGGCTTAAAACATTTAGAATCAAAAAATAAAGATCTTAAATATAAAGAAAAAGAAGAAGAGCAAGAAGTTTTATAATTACTTCTTGCTTTTTATTTTGCTTATTGCTAGTCCATCTCCTACTTCTAAAATCTCTGTTTCAAGATTTGGATTTTCAGAAACTTCCTTTATATATTCTCTTAGATTTCTAACAGCAGTACGTTGTTTATGTTTGTTATAATCACTCATAACATACCCTTTGTACAATATATTATCAGCAAAAATAACACCATTTTGATTTATCATTCTTAAAGCTTCTTTTAAGAAAAATGGGTATTTTCCCTTTGCAGCATCTATAAATACCATATCATATTTTCCATTTAAAGTTGGTAAAATTTCTACTGCATCTCCTTCATAAAGATTAATTTTATCTTCTACTCCTACATTTTTGATATTTACTTTTGCTTCTTTTATTCTTTCTTCATCTCTTTCAATAGTCTCAATTATACCATCTTCTGCTAAAAATTCTGAAAAACACATTGCTGAATATCCTACTGCTGCACCTATTTCCAATATTCTTTTGGGTGGTGCTTTTTTTAATTCTTTTTCAATTACTTCTAGTGTATCATCCATTATTATTGGAATATGGTTTTCTAGTGCTTTTTGTTTTATTTCTTCTAGCTTATTTTTGTCCATATATGATCAACCTTATCTTTCCTCTTCTTCTTTGCTCTTTTCTGTATTATATTTTTTTATTGCTGTTTCCACCCAATCTGTAACACAATATTCTAAATTAAGTCCCCTATTTTTAAGATATTCAAATTTTTCCATTATATTATCATTTAGTATTTTCTCTATTATTTCTGCTTCTTCAAATCCTTCTTCAACATATTTTACTATTTGTTTTTGTACATATTGTCTGTTTCGTGAGTCTTCCGTTTCTGTTACTTTTTTATTTTTTTAATATATACTATCTTCTGCGAAATCAACAGCAAGTCCTCTTGTAACATTTCCACTTATTTTCATTATTCTTCTTACATCACGCATTTATTATCAACCTCATAATTATTTATTTCTATTAGCTCTTTCTCTTTCTTTTGAATCTAATATTTTCTTTCTTAATCTAATTGATTTAGGTGTTATTTCTACTAATTCATCATCTTGAATAAACTCAATAGCTTTTTCAAGAGACATTTGAATAGGTGGTACTAATCTTAATGCATCATCAGAACCAGAAGCTCTTGTATTTGTTAAATGTTTTTCTTTACATACATTTATTGCTAAATCTTCTCCTCTTGAATTTAATCCAACAATCATGCCTTCATAAACATCTACACCTGGTCCTATAAATAAATCACCTTTATCTTGTGCATTATATAATCCATATGTTACAGATTTACCTGGTTCAAATGCTACTATTGTACCTCTAACACGTGCTTGAATGTCTCCTTTGTATGGTTCATATGCGTCGAATATATGGTTCATTGTTCCTTCACCTTTTGTATCTGTAAGGAATTCTGTTCTATATCCAATTATTCCTCTTGCAGGAATTCTGAATTCGATTTTTGTATGTCCTGCTTCTGCTGGTTCCATGTTAACCATTTCAGCTTTTCTTCTTCCTAATTTTTCAATAACATTTCCTACACAGTCATCTGGTACGTTTACAACTAATAATTCAATTGGTTCACATTTAACTCCATTAATTTCTTTAAAGATAACTTTTGGTCTTGAAACTAATAATTCAAATCCTTCTCTTCTCATTGTTTCAATTAATACTGATAAATGTAATTCACCTCTACCAGATACTTCAAATGAGTCTGGTGTTGCTCCATCTTTAACTCTTAATGATACGTTTCTTTCTAGCTCTTTATATAATCTATCTCTTATGTGTCTTGATGTTACAAATTGACCTTCTTTTCCAGCAAATGGTCCATTGTTTACACTAAATGTCATTGTTACTGTTGGTTCATCTATGTCTACAAATGGTATCTTTTCTGGATGTTCAAAATCACATACTGTATCACCTATGTTGATGTCTGGTAAACCTGCAAATTCTATAATATCACCCGCTCCAACTTCTTCAACTTCAACTTTTTTAAGTCCAACGTGTGTATATAATTTTGCAATTCTTCCTTGTGTTATTTTGTCTTCTTTTCCACAGATGCTAACTGGCATTCCGATTTTCATTGTTCCTCTTTCAAGTCTTCCTATACCGATTCTTCCAACATAATCGTCATAATCTATGTTAGATACTAGCATTTGTGCTGGTCCTTCTAATTCGCATTTTGGTGGTTCTATTGTGTTTATTATTGTTTCAAATAGACATGATAGATCTGTTGTTTCATCTGCTAAGTCCATTTTTGCAATTCCATTTTTTGCTGATGCATATACTACTGGGAAGTCTAATTGCTCATCTGTTGCATTTAATTCTATAAATAATTCTATTACTTGGTCTACTACTTTTTCTGGTTGTGCTCCTGGTCTGTCTATTTTGTTTATTACTACTATTGGTTTTAGTCCTAATGCTAATGATTTTTTTAGAACTTCTCTTGTTTGTGGCATTGCTCCTTCAAACGCGTCAACTAATAATAAAACACCATCTACTGTTTTTAAAACTCTTTCTACTTCTCCTCCAAAGTCAGCATGTCCTGGTGTGTCTACTATGTTTATTTTGATGTCTCCATGCATTACTGATGTGTTTTTTGATAGGATTGTTATTCCTCTTTCTTTTTCTTGGTCATTTGAGTCCATTACTCTTTCTTGTACTTGTTCGTTTTCTCTGAATACGTGGCTTTGTTTTAGTAGTGCATCTACTAGTGTTGTTTTTCCGTGGTCTACGTGTGCTATTATTGCTATGTTTCTTATGTTTTTGTTGTTCATTTTTATTACCCCTTCTTTATTAAATTTATATAATTATTTTTTCTCTTATAACTATAAAATTATACTACTAAATACAAAAAATGTCAATTGTATTTGACATTTTTTATGTAAATATGATATTTATAAGTTACAGTTCAGTAATAAGCTTTCTATG
>FR901952.1:21443-29585 GCA_000438255.1 Clostridium sp. CAG:389 | reverse complement strand
TGAACTTGGACAAAAACAAGAAGAAACAACCAAAAGACTTGATGAATTTGGTGAAAAACAAGAAGAAACATTCAAAAGACTTGATGAACTTGGTGAAAAACAACAAAAAATGGAAAAAAATCTTTTAGAAAAAATAAATCAAGTAAGCCTAGCAGTAGCAAGAATAGAAGTAGAACATGGAGAAAAACTTGATATTTTATTAGATGTAGTCACAGGACATACAGAAAAATTTAATTCAGTAAATAAAAGAGTAGAAAAATGCGAAAAAAGATTAGATAATCATGATGATAAAATCTACGCTTTAAATTCAGCGGTTCGAGCGTATTAATTCCAAAGTAATACCCTATTGAACTTCAAAATTCAATAGGGTAGATAATTAAAGTTATATCACAAATATAAATTATATTTATTAAATCTTACAAATTTAAACATTATTTAACAACAACATTATAAATTTTATTTTTAACATAAATTTCTTTAACAATAGTCTTACCATCCAATTTAGAATCAATAGCATTATGAACTTTTTCCTTAACAGAAGACTCATCATCATCAACAGAAATAGTAATAGTAGCTTTTAATTTACCATTAAACTGAATAGGTAAAGTAATTTCATCATCAACAGTTTTTGATTCATCGTACTCTGGCCAACTATATGTAGAAACATCAGCTTCAAAACCAGCAATTTTATTAAGTTCCTCTGTAATATGTGGTACGAATGGATTTAATAAAGTTAAAAATGTTTTAAACTCAGCTTTATTAATTTTTCCAATCTTATAAAATTCATTAACCATTGTCATAAAGGTAGATACAGAAGTATTAAATTTCATATCTTCAATATCTTGTGAAACTTTTTTAATTGCTTTATGCATCATTTTTTCAGTTTCTGGTGAATAGATATCACCATCAACTAACATATTTTGCATATTCCAAACTCTATCTAAGAATTTACCACAGCCACGAATACTTTCCATAGACCATGCAGCAACTTGATCAAAAGGTCCCATAAACATTTCGTAGACTCTAAAAGTATCAGCACCAAATTCATTTACTATATCATCTGGATTTATAACATTTCCTTTTGATTTAGACATTTTTTCACCATTTGTTCCCAAAATCATGCCATGAGAAGTACGTTTTTGATAAGGTTCTTTTGTTGGAACAACACCAATATCATATAAGAACTTATGCCAAAATCTTGAATATAATAAGTGCAAAGTAGTATGTTCCATACCACCATTATACCAATCCACAGGTGACCAATATTCCAAAGCTTCTTTTGAAGCAAGTTCTTTGTCATTATGTGGATCCATATATCTTAGGAAATACCAAGAAGAACCAGCCCATTGAGGCATTGTATCTGTCTCTCTTTTCGCAGGTTTACCACAATGAGGACAAGTAGTATTAATCCAATCTGTTTGTTTTGCCAAAGGTGATTCACCATTTTCACCAGGTGTAAATTCTTCAACTTCTGGTAATCTTAAAGGCAAATCTTTTTCATCAAGTGGAACCCAGCCACAATCATCACAATAAACCATTGGAATAGGTTCACCCCAATATCTTTGACGAGAAAATACCCAGTCACGTAATTTATAATTAACTTTTTTAGTACCAATATGATTATCTTCCAAATATTTTATAACAGTCTTTTTGGCTTCTGAAACTTCTAAACCATTTAAAAAATCAGAATTGATAAGTTTACCTGTTGCAACATCTGTGAAAGCTTCTTTTGATAAATCAACATTTTTGCCATCAACAACTTGAACAATTGGTAAATTGAATTTTTTAGCAAATTCATAATCACGAGTGTCATGAGCAGGAACAGCCATTATTGCACCAGTACCATATGTAATTAAAACATAATCAGAAATCCAGATAGGAATTTCTTGGTTTGTCAATGGATTTATAGCTGTAATACCTTTAATTTCAACACCAGTTTTTTCTTTATTCAATTCAGAACGTTCGAAAGCAGATTTTAAACTAGCTTGTTTTTGATATTCTTGAACTTCACTTAAATTTTCAATTTTATCTTCTAATTCTTTTAAAATTGGATGTTCTGGGGAAATAACCATATAAGTTGCGCCAAATAAAGTATCAGGTCTTGTTGTGTAAACAGTTAAATTCTTATCCATATTAGCAATTTTGAAATTAACTTCTGCACCTTCTGATCTACCAATCCAATTTTTTTGTTGAACTTTGATTTTTTCTAAGAAATCAACATCATCTAAATCATCAATTAATTTTTGAGCATAATCAGTAATTTTAAGCATCCATTCAGATTTTTCTTTTTGAACGACAGGACTACCACATCTTTCACAAACACCATTAACTACTTCTTCATTTGCTAAACCAACTTTGCATCCTGTACAGAAGTTGATAGGCATTGTTGCTTTATATGCTAGACCATGTTTATATAATTGAATGAAAATCCATTGTGTCCATTTGTAATACTCAGGGTCTGTTGTGTCTATTTTTCTTGACCAGTCAAAAGAAAATCCCAATGATTTTAATTGCTCTGTAAAATGAGCTATATTTTGTGCTGTTGTTATTTTAGGATGTACATTTGTTTTTATTGCATAGTTTTCAGCAGGTAAACCAAATGCATCAAATCCTATTGGAAATAAAACATTATATCCTTGTAGTCTTCTTTTTCTTGCAATAATATCTAATGCTGTGTAACTACGAGGATGTCCAACATGTAGACCTTGTCCTGATGGATATGGAAATTCTATTAGTCCGTACCATTTTTTCATTGTATAATCATCTTTGGCATTGAATGTTCCTTCTTTGTCCCATTTTTCTTGCCATTTTTTTTCTATTTCTTTAAAATTGTAAGCCATTTTTTGCTCCTTTCATTCATAAAACCGTATTAATTCTTGATAGTAGCTATTATATACCAAAAACACAGATGTTTCAAGAACTTTTACTTGAAAAAAATTTTTTATATGTTATAATTCAACAAGAAGGGAAGGAATCAAATGAAAATAGATATGGAAAAAGCAAAAGAGGAATTTATAAAATATACAGGAAAATTCAATTTACAAGATGAAAATATCGATAGAAAGCAACAGCATTCATTAAGAGTAATGAAAATATCAAATCAACTAGCAAAAGAATTAGAATTAAATGAAGAACAAATACAACTAGCAACATTAATAGGATTATTGCATGATATAGGAAGATTTAAGCAATATACAGAAATAGGGCTAGGAGATAATATAGAAGGATTTGACCATGGGGATTATGGGGCTAAAGTATTATTTGAAGAAGGAATTATAAGAAAATTTATTGATACAAATGAATATGATGAAATAATAAGAAAAGCAATAAAAAATCATAATAAATTTTCAATAGAAAGTGGTTTAACACAAGAAGAAATGATGTTTGCAAAATTAATAAGAGATGCAGATAAAATAGATATACTATATGAATCAGTATATATTTTCTATAAAAATAATGAAGACATGGTAAATAAATCAATATTATCAGAAAAAATATATAATGAATTTATGAAAAAATCATCAATAAAAAAAGAAAAAAATGTTATTTTAAAATATATAGATGATATTGTATGTGTATTAGCATTGATATTTGATATAAACTATAAACCAAGTTTCGAAATATTAAAAAAAGAAAACTATATATTTGAAATTTTAAATAGATATAATTTTGATGATGAATTAACGAAAAAGAGAGTTAAAAGCATAGAATTAATTACAAATGAATACATAGATACAAAAATAAAATAGTAAAAATACTCAGAAAAAGGATGATAAAATGAGCAAAAAATTATTAATAACAGAAAAGCCATCAGTAGCAATGGAATTTGCGAAAGCGTTAAAAATAACAGCTCCAAGAAAAAATGGATACATAGAATCAGATGAATGGATAATAACATGGTGTGTAGGACATTTAGTAACAATGAGTTATCCTGAAAAATATGACGAAAAACTAAAATTTTGGAGATTAGACACATTACCATTTATACCCAAAGAGTGGAAATATGAAGTAATATCAAATGTTCAAAATCAATTTAATATAGTTCAAGGGCTAATGCAAAGAGAAGATGTAGAAGAAATCTACAATGCAGGAGACTCTGGACGAGAAGGAGAATACATTCAAAGACTTGTTTTGATGATGGCACATCCAAATCCAAAAGCAAAAGTAAAAAGAGTATGGATAGATTCACAAACAGAAGAAGAAATTTTGAGAGGAATAAGAGAAGCAAAAGATTCTTCTGAATATGATAGCTTATCAGATAGTGCATATTTAAGAGCAAAAGAAGATTATTTAATAGGAATTAATTTTTCAAGATTATTGTCAATTACACAAGGAAGAACATTAGCGAATAAAATAAATGAAGAAAAAGCCTCAATTTCAGTTGGACGTGTTATGACATGCGTTTTGGGAATGATAGTTTCAAGAGAAAGAGAAATTAGAAATTTTACTAAGACAAAATATTATAAAATAGTAGGAGAATTTGGAGATGAAAATTCAGCATTTAAAGCAGAATGGAAAGTAAATGAAAAATCAAAATTATATGAATCACCACTACTATATAATGAATCAGGATTTAAAAATGAACAAAAAGCCAAAGACTTTATAGCTTCATTACAAGGCAAAAAGGCAATAATTACAGAACTAAAAAAATCAAAACAAAAAGAAAATGCACCACTATTATTCAATTTAGCAGAAATTCAAAATGAATGTACAAAAAGATTTAAAATAAAGCCAGAAGAAACATTAGATGTTATTCAAAATTTGTATGAAAAAAAATTAGTTACATACCCAAGAACAGATGCAAGAGTATTATCAACAGCTGTTGCAAAAGAAATTTCTAAAAATTTAAATGGAATAGCCAAAGGATTTAAAGATGAAGAAATACAAGGATATGTAAAGAAAATGGTAGATGAAAAATATCCAACAAATAATTTAGCTAAAACCAAATATGTAAATGATAGCAAAATTACAGACCACTATGCGATTATTCCAACAGGTCAAGGATATGAAAATTATGATAAATTACCTGAATTGCAGAAAAAAATCTATAAACTTATAGTAAAAAGATTTTTAGCAATTTTTTATCCACCAGCAGAATATAATAAAGTTCAAGTAACTGTTGATGTAGAGGGCGAGACATTTTATGCAAGTGGAAAGGTTTGTGTAAATAGAGGATATTTAGAAATTGCAAAACCAACAGAAAAAATGCAAACTGAAAAATCCACAGAAGATGCACAAAATGTGGAAAAAACCGAAGAGACAGACTTGGAAATTTTGAAGAAATTAAAAAAGGGACAAGAATTGGTTGTTAAAAATTATGAAATAAAAGAAGCGGAAACATCTCCACCTTCAAGATATAATTCAGGTTCAATTATTCTTGCTATGGAAAATGCAGGTAAACTTATTGAAGATGAGGAACTTCGTGAACAAATAAAAGGTGCTGGAATTGGTACTAGTGCTACTCGTGGAGGGATTATTGAAAAGTTGGAAAGAATTAAATATATTGATATAAATAAGAAAACTCAAATTATTACTCCTACAAATAAGGGTGAGATTATTTATGATATTGTTAATTTTTCAATGCCTGATATGCTTAATCCTAAGCTTACTGCTAGTTGGGAGAAGGGATTGGATATGGTTGCAAAAAAAGAAATTGAACCTCAGGTTTTTATGACTAAACTTGAAAATTATATAAATTCTAAGTTTAATAAATTAGTTGTAAAGATGTAAAGAAAAAAGAAGTACAAAGATACAGAATACCTTTGTACTTCTTTCTTCTATGCAAAGACACCATAGAAAGCATCTTACTGAATGGTAACTAAAAAGTATAAAATTTTAATAAAATTCTTTAAAAATTATAACAAACATGATATAATATAAAAACAAAATAACCTAGAAAGGATGGAATATAATGAACACCATAATAGGAGAACTAGGAAAATCACAGAAATTTATAGATTTAAGTAACCAAATAGAAAAAGAAAAAAGTCCGATATCAATATCGGGCTTAACTAGCGTTGGAATGACAGAAATAATCACAGCAATAAACGGATACAACAAAAGACCAATACTATTAGTAACATACAACGAAATACAAGCAAAAAAAATACTAGAAAACCTACAAACATTTGACAAAGAAAAAGTAATATTTTTCCCTAAAAAAGAAATAGTAACATATGACTATGTAGCAGAAAGCAAAGACCTACCATATGAAAGAATAGAAACACTAAATAAAATAAAAGAAAAGAAAAACATAATAGTAGTAACAACAATAGAAGCACTAATGCAAAAACTACCATCAAAAAAGGCACTATTCAAAAATATATTAGAATTCAAAGTGGGGGACATTTATAACCTAGAAGACATAAAAAAAAGTCTAGTAAACATGGGATATTCAAGATGCGAACTAATAGAAGGAAGAGGGCAATTCAGCGTTAGAGGTGGAATTGTAGACATCTCATTAGATGACAAAATCGGAATAAGAATTGAGTTATGGGGAGATGAAGTTGACTCAATCAGAAATTTTAGCATAAGTAGTCAAAGGTCAATATCAACACTAGAAAAAGCCAAAATATATCCAGCAAATGAATATATCTTAGAAGACAAAATAGAAAATATCTGCAAAAAAATAAGAAAAAAACTAACAGAAGGAAAACAAGATGAAATAATAGAAGAAGACCTAGAACAAATAAAAGCAGGAAATTATATAAGCAAAATAGATAAATACTTCGACGAATTTTATGAAGAACAAGAAACTTTAATAGACTATATGAGTAATGAAAGTCTACTAATGGTTGATGAAGTAAACAAAGTTGAACAAAGAGAAATGAATATCTTACAAGATATTGAAAATCTAAGTAAAAATCTAATAGAAAAAGAAAAAATAGTGCCAGAAGCATTATCAAACACATCTTCAATTGAATTTGAAAGCTTAGAAAGCAAATATCACACAATATATTTGGAAAAACAAGATGCAGTAACTAAAAAACAAGCACAAAGATATCATTTTGAATATAGAGAAATCAATTATTACAAAAGTGAAATAGAAAATCTATTTGAAGATTTAAGTAAGTGGAATAAAGAAAAGAAAAGAATATATGTAATGGTTGAAAACAAAGAAAAAGCAAAAAAATTAAAAGAACTATTGGAAAAAGAAGATATACTATGTAAAATAGAGGAAAAACTAGACAAAACAATTATAGTGAAATCAACTGAAAATATTGTAACAATTTCAATTGGAAAAATTACAGAAGGATTTGAAAACTTTGAAATAAATCAAGTTGTAATTTCAGCTGATGACTTAATTGATGGAGGAAAAAAGAAGAAAACATTTGCAAATCAAGCATTTAAAGAAGGCGAAAAAGTAGTATTTGCAGATTTAAAAGTTGGAGACTATGTCGTACACAAAAATTATGGTATAGGACTTTTTGTTGGTGTAAATACTATAACGGCAGACAAAACAACAAAAGACTATATCAAATTAAAATATAAAGATGATGCAATTTTATATGTACCAACAAGTCAATTAGATGCAATTAGAAAATATACAGGTGGAGATGCAATTAATCCACCAATGAACAGTCTAGGTAGCAAAGACTGGATTAAAACAAAAGAAAAAGTAAAGAAGAATTTAAGAGCTGTTGCAAGAGAATTAATAGAACTATATGCAAAAAGAGAACAATCAAAAGGATATGCTTTCAGCCCAGATACACCTTGGCAACAACAATTTGAAGACCAATTCCCATATCAAGAAACAGATGACCAATTAAGGTGTATAGAAGAAGTCAAAAAAGATATGGAAAATCAAAGACCAATGGATAGACTTTTATGTGGTGATGTTGGATATGGAAAAACAGAAGTTGCAATAAGAGCTGCATTTAAAGCTGTAATGGACCATAAACAAGTTGCATATCTAGTACCTACAACAGTTTTAGCACAACAACAATATGAAGAGTTTAGAGACAGAATGAAGGACTTTCCAATAAAAGTAGATATATTAAATAGATTCAAAAGCACAAAATATCAAAATGAAGTAATCAAAAAGTTAAAATTAGGAGATGTAGACATTGTGGTTGGAACACATAGATTATTAAGTAAAGATGTTGAATTCAAAGACATAGGATTATTAATAATAGATGAAGA